>WHTA01000049.1 GCA_009379825.1 Streptosporangiales bacterium | reverse complement strand
GATCACGATGGTGCTCGACATGAAGTAGCCGGCGAGGTACTCGCCGGTGGCGATCTTGTCCACCATCGGCCCGGACGACTCCTCCGCCCTGGTGATCGGCAGCAGCCGGTCGTACATCGCCCACGGATCCTTGCCCGCCCGCTCGAGACCCCGGTAGTACGACAGGTGGATGGCGAGCCCGAAGCCCGAGTCGGTGCTGTACGTGGTCACCTTGTTCTTGAAGCGGTGCTCGTCCTGCTCCGTCATCCGGGCGATCGACTCCAGGCTGTCCGGATACTCGTCGGCGCTCAGTTCCAGCTTGTTGTACGCGATCAGGATGACGTCGGAGGAGAAGACGTAGACACCGGGCAGCGCCTTCCCGAACTCGGGCAGCTTCGACTCCTCGGGCGACTCGTACAGCTCGAGCTCGTCCTCCTCGGACATCTGCCGCCAGCTGATCGGGTCACCGCTGACCAACAGGCTGGCCCGCGCCCGCGCCTTGGACGCCTCCGCCATGTGGCGCTGGAACACCTCGGAACTGTCGAAGTTCGTGGTGTTGATCTCCTCGATCCACGGGTAGTGCGCCATGAACCCGGCGAGGATGGGCTCCCAGTTGTAGGAGTCCATGTTCGAGTAGATCGTGAGGCTGCCGCCCTCCTTCTTGGAGGCCTCGACGAGCTTGCCGTAGTCGCTCGGGTAGTAGTCCGGCCGCGGCTCCTTGCGCGCGGGCTCACCGACGGCGCCCTTCGGCGGTGAACAGGCACCGACGGCGGCGAGCCCACCGAGCGAGAGTGCCGTCGCGACCCCGCCGCGAAGCATCGTGCGCCGCGAAAGCCGGCGTCCGAACACGCTGTCAGCCATGCCGTTCACCTCCCGCGGCGGCGAGGACGTCGCTGAAGAAGTCCTTGACCGCCGGCAACACCCCGTCGCCGTGGTGTGCGACGCCGGGCATCAGGTCGAACCGCACGTCCAGCCGGTGACTCAGGTAGTTGTCCTGCAGCGTCTGCAACCGCTCGATCCTGGTGTTCCCCGTCTCCTCCACACCCGCCATCCAGTTCGTGTGGCCCGGGTTGTTGATCTCCCACGTCTCCACGTCCTGGTCGCCGACCACCATCTGCACCGCGACCCGGCGTAGCGCGTCGACGTCCACCGGCGCGCCGAACAGCTCCGCGAAGCCGCCCGTACCCAGCCACCAGGGCAGCTCGTCGTCGAGCTGGGTGATCCTGCCTGGGGCGCCGATGGACGCCGCGGCGAGCCGGTCCGGGTGGAGGTAGAGGAAGCGGTGCACGAACTGCCCGCCGCCGGAGAAGCCGTGGATGAGGAACCGCTCGGTGTCCAGGTCATAGCGCTCGCCGACCTCCTCGACGATGTCGAGCAGCACCTGGTCGTACCTGATGCCGTGGTACTCGATGAACTTGTAGTTGTGCAGCTCCCCGGGCTCGTCGATGCCGGCGGGGAACAGCGGCGCGAGCACGGCGCACCCGTGTTCCTCGGCGAACTCCGCGAACCGGTTCCTGTAGTGCGCGTTGCCGCGCTCGGTGCCGTGGATCAGTACGAGCAGCCGTGGCCGGTGGCCGGCTGCGCGCGCTTCCGGTAGGTACATGCAGTACGAGAAGCGCTGGTCACACGCGGCGGCGAACACGGTCGTGCGGCCGGTCTCGTACGCGCGGACCGGGTCCCGGTGATCGCCGGGAACCATCTCCTGCGGGGTGCTCATCGTTGGCGCAGCCCTCCTCAGCCGCCGACATCGTCGTCGCGTGCTCTCCGACCCTGGACAGGACGCGACGTTCCGACAAGACCATTGCCGGAAGGCCGGTAACGGAGAGTCCGTATCGTCGTCCTCCGACGATTTCTGCAGCCGTCTCGCCCGTTGTCGGCTTATAGTCGTTGTGCACACCCCGCCAGGCCGTCCCCCGTGACCTGGCGGGGTGGCTTGTTTGTCCGCCGAGGAGTCCACGCGACGTGCTGATCACCGAGGTCCTGCTCCACCGGGCACGGCTGCCGCTCGACCCGTCGTTCCACGCCGCGTGGGACCTGCAGCCGCGCACCCACCTGGACGCCACGGTCGTGGAGGTACGCACCGACGACGGCATCGTCGGCTACGGGTCGGGCGACACCATGACCGGCTTCGAGAGCTACCTCGACCTGTTCGTCGGCAAGGACCCGCTCGCCATCGCGGAGCACGTGCGGGTCATCGAGACCATCGACTTCCACGCCGCGCGGTACTGGCCGATGGAGGCGGCGCTGTGGGACATCGCAGGCAAGGCCTGCGGCCAACCGGCCGCCACCCTGCTCGGCGGCGCCACCGACCGGCTGCGCGCCTACGCCTCGTTCGGTGCGCTGTGCCCGCCGGACGAGCGGGCCGAGCGCGCCGTGGCCGCGGTCGAGCGCGGCTTCCGCGCGATGAAGCTGCGGATCGCCGCCGACCAGGTCGGCGCCGGCGTCGCGGCCGTACGCGCGGTGCGCGAGGCGGTCGGGCCGGACATCGCCGTGATGGTCGACCTCAACCAGATGTGGCGGATGAGCGGCGACACCACACCCGCGCTCGATGCCGTCTCCGTACGTCGCCTCGCCGCCGAGCTGGCGGAGCTGGACGTGTACTGGCTGGAGGAGCCGCTGCCGCAGCACGACCTGCCGGCGGTCCGCACGGTGCGTGAGCAGACCGGCATTCGGGTGGCCGGCGGGGAGATGGTCCGTACGCTCGCCGAGCTCGTCGACCTGGTGCAGGCGGACGCGTTCGACATCTACCAGCCCGACGTCGTGCTGTCCGCCGGGATGTCCCGCTGCCGGTTCCTCGCCGAGCTCGCCCACCTGAAGCACCGGTGGTTCACCCCGCACACCTGGACCAACGGGCTCGGCCTCGCCGCCAACCTGCAGGTCGCCGCGGGCGTGGGCAACGTGCCGTACCTCGAGTTCCCTTACGACCCACCCGGATGGACGGAACACCGCAGGGACTTCTTCCTCACCGAGCCACTGACCGTCGACGGCGACGGCTGGCTGACCGTGCCGCGGTCGCCCGGCCTCGGCGTGACCGTCGACCACGCCGCCCTGCGTCGCTACGCCGTGAGCTGACCGGCATCATCGGGGCATGAGCAACAGCTGGCAAGGCATGTCCGACGCGATCGACTACGCGAACTCCCTGCTGCGCGGCGAGAACGTACGCCTGCGCGAGGTACGCGAACCGGACCTGGCGCAGCTCGCCGACTGGTGGAACGACCCCGCGGTCAAGGTGCTGCAGACGCTGTGGGTGCGGCCAACGCCCACCGCAGGCACCATCGACCTGATGCGCGGCTGGAACGCCAACGCAGGCAACGACGCCGGGTTCGCCGTCGAGCTACTCGACGGCGGCGCACTGATCGGCCAGGCCACCCTGCACGGCGTGGACAAGAACAGGTGCGCGACGCTGGCCATCGTGCTCGGACCGCCGTACTGGAGCGCGGGGTACGGCACCGACGCGCTGCGCGTGCTCGTGCGTTACGGCTACGTGGAGATGGGCCTGCACCGCATCCAGCTCGAGACGTTCGCGTTCAACACGAGGGGCATCGCCGCGTACCGCAGGGTGGGTTTCGCCGAGGAGGGCCGCCGCAGGGAGGCGATGTTCCACGCCGGCCAGTGGCACGACACCGTCCAGATGGCCCAGCTCGCCCCTGACTGGTGGGCGGCGAACGGCTGAGACCGGCGTCAGCGGTCCCGGTGGCCGCTGACCGTCCAGGCGGCGGCGGCAAGCGCCGTCTCCCTGCTGGCCACCGACAGGTCGTCCAGGGTGATGACGCCGCCGCGGACCAGGCCGGGGTCGAAGCCGAAGCTGAAGACCGAACCCACCCGCTGCCCGATCTCCTTGCGTAGCTCGTTGTGCAGCTTGCGGTCGAAGCGCGACTTCCGTACGTCGGTGATCGCCACCGCGGCGTCGGCGGCGAGCTTCTCGTGCCCGTTGCGTTCCAACCAGCCGAGGGTGGAGAAGCACGCGGCGACCGCGTCGTCCGACGGCGTGGTGATCACCATGACCGCGTCCACGGTCTTCAGGATCACCTCGGTCAGCGGGTGGGTGAGCGCGGTGCCGCAGTCCAGCAGGATCACCGGACAGGTGCGCTCCAGCGTGCGCACCGCCCACCACACCTCCTTCGGCGTCGGCGCGTCGACGAGGATCGGCGACCTGGCCGAGTCGAGTACGTGCAGCCCACCCTGGGTCGCGTGCGTCAGCAACCGCGGATCGGTCTGCGGCGACTGGTAGACGCGCCACAGGAAGTCCCTGATCGACGGTGGCTGCACGGTGTCGAGCCGGCGCACCAGCGTGCCCCTGTCCGGGTCGGCGTCGAGGGCGGCCACCCCGCCGGGCCTGATGCCACCGAGGACGAGCCCGGTCAAGGCGGTGACACTCGTCTTGCCGACACCACCCTTGAAGCTCAGGAACGCCACCCGGCGCGGCCCCCGTAACGACGCACCGGCCCGTTCGAGCAGCGCCGACTGGGCCATCGCCTGCCCTGCGCTGTTCACGTTGAACAGACCGCGCAACCCGGTGCGGCCGCCGCGCCGCACCGCCTGCGGCAGCGCGCCGGCCGCCGAGGCCGGGCCGCCACTACCGGGCGCGGACGGCGCCGTCGCCCAGGTGCTCTGCTGTGGCGCCGCGTTCGGGTCGTGCTGCTCGGGGAACTTCTGCGGGTTGACGCCCTGCGCCGGCTGCGCCGTCCCTTGGCCGGGCGACTCGCCCGGCCAAGGGACGGCAGGTCGCCGGGCGTGCGGCGAGGCCGGTGGCCGGGCGGCGGCGCCTGGCACCCCCATCGCCACCGGGTCGAGCCCCATCCGCCGCAACTCCTCGACGGCCGCTGCCGACATCTGCGCAGGACGCGACCCGGCTCCGGAGCCGTCCGGATCCGCTGCCACGATGTCTGGCCCCCGCTTCCGCGTTACGTACCGATGAGGTCCCGTACCCAGGCGAACACGCCGAACACGTGTGCCAGGACCGGGACCAAGACTACGACGGTGAGCACCTCGGCGTAGTTGCCGAGCAGCCGCAGCCGGGCGTTGAGCACGGTGTTCACCGGCACCGCGCTGAGCAGCGCCAGCGCGATCAGACCGGCAGCGAACACCACGACGAGCACCACGCCCGGCTCGCCATCCAGCACGAACCTGCCGGCGGTGGCGGCCAGCACGGCGGCACCCGCCAGCCGCAACGGCATCGCGTGCGCACGCCGGGTGTACGCCCGCGAGCGCAGCAGGAACGCGGCACCGGTGAGCGCGGCCAGCAGCCGCGGCCAGGTGCCTGTGGTCATCGCGATGGCCGTGGCGACGACCGCGCCCACGCCGCCGACCGCGAGGAGCGTCCAGGTCAACGTTCCAGAAGCGCGGGACACCGCCGCGTCGATCGCACTGTTGGACAGCCGCTGCCCGGCCCGGATGCGGTAGTCCATCGCGGCGAGGCCGCCCGCACCCAGCGCGGTCAGCGGCAGCACACCGAAGATGAGCACGCAGAGCAGCAGCAGTGCGCACATCACCGGCACCGCCGGCACGCCGAAGGCCAACGGCACACCGGACACCACGACGAGCGCAGCGACCATCCAGCTGAACGCTGCAGGGCCCGCGAGGCCGGCGGCGGCGACCCGTAACACCCCGCCACCGATCGCCAGCCACACCGCGGCCATCCCGTACGCCACCAGACCGCCGGCGAGCAGCTGGCCGAGCAGCAGCCCGGTGTTGGCCCACCAGACCAGCGCCGTGACGGCAAGCACCGTGGCGGCGACCGTGCGCTCCCTGCGCGCCCACATCGCACCCGCCAGCGAGACCGCCGCGGCGACGACGAGACAGAACAGCCAGCCGCCGCTGCCGCGCGTGAACGCCGGGTAGAGCAACGCCAGCAGGCCACCCGCTGCGACGACCGCGGTGAAGCTGGTGGACGTGGCGTTCGTCCAGCGGTCACCGGTGTTGTCCACCCGGTCGGAGACCGAGTCGACGAAGTCGTCGACGTACGCCACGAAACCGTCGCTGTCGGCCGCCCGCAGCTGGAGCACCTGGCCGTCGCTGACGCCGGCGGCCGCCAGCGTGCTGTCCAGCCCGATCTGCGGCCCGCCGACCTGGCCCAGCACCCACCCGGCCGAGCCGCCTGCGTTGCCGCCGGAGCAGAGCCGCAACAGCTCGGGGAACCACTCGCCCACGGGAACGTCGCTGGGCAGCGCGAGGTCGACCCGTCGCTCGTCGGTGACGACGGTCACCGTGCTGAACCCAACCGACATCCGGGTACTCCTCCGCATCGACCGCGGCCCACCCGCGACTAGGCTATTGTGCCGCTTCACCTGGGCGGTTATGGGTGGCTTCCACAGCCGAGCACCCACGTCCTGCCGGTTGGACGGTAACCTCCGTGCACGGGGCATGCGGCCGAGCCGAGACGAGGGAGCCGCTGACGGATGGGGACGAACGTCATCCACCGACCCGCGCGCACCCCACCGCCTGCGGTGGAGTCGGAGGAGATCCAGCTCGCCGAGCCGCCGAAGCTGGACAACCAGGGTTCCGGTCACCACGGCATCCTCGGCGGCAGCATGGGCGTCGGCGGTCTCGCGTCGCTCGGCGTCGCGTTCAGCAACCCGCAGCGGCCGTTGATGGTGGCGATCAGCCTGGTCGTGGCGATCGTTTTCATCCTGATGGCCGTGGTCATAGTCATCGCCATGCGCTCCGGCCCGAAGAAGCAGCTGCGCCACCGGCGGGAGCGCTACCTCGACTACGTCGACGGCGTGCGGCAGCGGCTGCGCTTCTCCGTGGCCGCGCAGCGCGATCGCGGCCGCTGGCTGCACCCGGAACCGGAGCGGCTGGTCGACGTCGCTGGTGACGAGACCCGTCGCTGGGAACGCCGGATCGCCGACGCCGACTTCCTCTCGCTGCGCGTCGGCACCGGCAACGTCCCGCTGGAGCTGCGGGTCAGCTTCGCGCCGCAGCAGAACCCGCTCGAGGAGCACGAGCCGGTCTCGCTGGCGGCCGCCAAGCAGCTGGTGGAGCGGCGCACCACGCTCGACCACCAACCGGTCACGCTCGACCTGGCCAAGGTCGGCATGACCAGCGTGGTCGGTGACTTCGCCGCCGGACGTGCACTGCTGCGCAGCCTCGTCTGCCAGGCCGCGACCTTCCACCCGCCGGAGAACCTGCGCATCGCGGTCGTCCGCTCGCAGCAGACCGAGGCCGCCTGGAACTTCGTGAAATGGCTGCCGCACGTACACAGCAGCCAGGTGGACGACGGGCTGCTGCCCGGTCGCCTGGTCGCCGGCACCCTGCAGGACCTCGCGGAGATCATCGAAGCCGACATCGAGCAGCGCGTCGAGGAGTACCGCCTCAGCCGCGGCCACCGGCCGGTGCGTACGCACCTGCTGGTCGTCATCGACGGCGAACACCTGCCCGTGCACGCCGGGATCGAGTCGCCGGACCAGGCCATCACCCTCGGCCAGCTGGGCATCCACGTCGTGCAGCTGGTCGCCGACCGCAGGAACGAGCCAGGGCACGTCGATGTCCGCGTCACCATCGGGCCGGACGGCACCGCGCACCGCCAGCTCGGGGACGGCCCCACCACCGAGTTCGCTGCCGACCTGCCCGAGGTCGGCGCGGCCAGCGCGCTGGCCAGGCGGCTGTCGCCGCTGCGCCTGGCCGCCGACGACGCACCGGAGTCGGTGTTGGCCAGCGACGTCAGCCTGCCCGAGGTGCTCGGCGTCAGCGACGTCGGCACCATCGACCCGCTCGCCCAGTGGACGCACCTGCAGCCGCGTGACGTGTTGCGGGTCTCGATCGGCGTCACCGGCAGCGGCCGGCCGCTCGTGCTCGACCTGAAGGAGTCGGCCGCGGGCGGCATGGGCCCGCACGGGCTCGTCGTCGGCGCGACCGGGTCCGGCAAGAGCGAGTTCCTCCGCACCCTGGTCAGCTCGCTGGCGGTCAAGCACCACCCGGAGCTGCTCGCCATGGTGCTCGTCGACTACAAGGGCGGCGCGACGTTCGCCGGCACGGCCGAGCTGCCGCACCTCGCCGGCATGATCACCAACCTGCAGGACGACCTGGCGCTCGTCGACCGGATGCGCGACGCGCTGTACGGGGAGATGCTGCGCCGGCAGGAGGTGCTGAAGCGGGCGGGGAACCTGCCGAACGTCGCGACGTACCACCGGGTGCGCGAGCAGCGTCCCGACCTGCCGCCGCTGCCGTACCTGTTGGTCATCATCGACGAGTTCAGCGAGCTGCTCACCGCCAAACCCGACTTCGCCGAGCTGTTCGTGGCCATCGGCCGGATCGGCCGCAGCATCGGGATGAACCTGCTGCTCGCCACCCAGCGGCTGGAGGTCGGCAAGATCCGCGGCCTGGAGAGCCACCTCTCCTACCGGGTCGGGCTGCGGACGTTCTCCGAGTCGGAGAGCCGCGAGGCCATTGGCACGTCGGACGCGTACCACCTGCCACCGGAACCGGGCTCCGGCTACCTGCAGGTCGACACCACGGTCTACGAACGGTTCAAGGCCGCGTACGTGTCCGGTACGTACGAGCCGGTCTCGCAGCTCGCCGAGGCCACGGCCACGGCACCGCCTGTGGTGCCGTACACCGCGGTGAACGGGATCGGCCTGCTCGCCCAGCAACGGCTGGAGGCGTTGAGCAACCGCAAGCCGAACCGTGCCGACACCGACGTCGGCGAGCCCACCGTGCTCGACGCGCTCGTGCGACAGCTGGCCAGCAGCCGGATGTCCGTGCACAAGGTGTGGCTGGACCCGATGCCGGCCATGCTCCCGCTCGACCACCTGCTCCGGCCGCTGCTGCAGCCCCGCGCGCGCAGGCCGTTCCCCGTCGGAGCAGTGCTCGGCCTGATCGACGAGCCGCGCGCGCAGCGACAGCGCCCGTTCCTGGTCGACCTCACCGGCTCGTACGGCAACCTGCTGATCGTCGGCGCGCCGCAGTCGGGCAAGTCGATGCTGCTACGAACGATGATCCTCAGCGCCGCGTTCCTGCAGTCACCCGACGAGATCTCCTTCTACATCGCCGACTTCGGCGGCGGTGGCTTCGGCGCACTGCAGGACCTGCCGCACGTCGGCACCGTGAGCTCGCGGGTCGACCTGCCGAAGGTGCGCAGGATGGTCAACGAGATGATCGCGCTGATCGACCGCAGGGAAGAGCTGTTCCGGCAGGTGGGCCTCGACTCGGCGACCGCGTGGCGGCAGTGGCGCGCGCAGGGCAACAGGTTCCCCGACGACCCACTCGGCGACGTCGTCTTCGTCGTCGACGGCTGGGGAGCGTTCAAGGACGAGTTCAAGGACGACTTCGACTTCACCGAGATGGACAACCAAGTCGGTGAGATCGCCGCGCGCGGCCTGTCGTACGGGGTGCACGTGGTCGCGACCTCCGCGAGCGCACACGAGATGCGGCCGAAGATCCAGAGCTCGTTCTCCGGCCGGGTCGAGCTGCGGATGAACGAGCAGTTCGACGCCACCATCGACCGCGAACTGATGAAGAACCTGAGCACGGACACCCCGGGCAAAGGCATCATGCAGGACAAGCTCTACTTCCAGGGCGCCCTGCCCAGGGTCGACGGTGTGGCCGACGAGACCAACCTCGCCGAGGCGCAGCGCAACGCCGTACGTATGGTCGCCAAGCGCTACCCGGGCAGGGCCACACCGCCGATCCGCATCCTGCCCGCCGACTTGGCGTTCAAGAGCCTGCCGCCCGGCAACGCCGCGCCGCCCGCGGTCGCCATCGGGATGGAGGACACCAAGCTCGAGCCGGCGATGGTCAACCTGTTCAGCGCCGACCCGCACCTGCTCGTGTTCGGCGACTCGGAGACCGGCAAGACGAACACGCTCGACGTGCTGTGCCGCCAGCTGATGGGGGCGTACCCGCGCGACAAGATCGGCTTCGTCCTCGTCGACTTCCGCCGCTCGCTGCTCGACGTGGTGCCGAAGGAGTACCAGGTGGCGTACTGCACCACCGCCCCGGCGACGGAGAAGATGTGCCGGGATCTCGGCGGCCAGCTGGCCAAGCGGCTACCGCCGCCGGATCTCACCGCGGCCCAACTGCGCGACCGCAGCTGGTGGCAGGGCATCGAGGTGTTCATGATCGTCGACGACTACGACCTGGTCGCCACGTCGAGCGCCAACCCGCTGCTCGGCATCGCCGACTACCTGCCACAGGCGAGGGACCTCGGGTTCCACATGGTCGTCGCCAGGCGGTCCGGCGGCGCGGGGCGGGCGATCTACGACCCGCTGCTACAGCGGTTGACCGACCTGAGCACGCCCGGCCTGATGTTCAGCGGTGACAAGAACGAGGGGCCGTTGATCGCTGGTGTACGGCCACAGCGGCTCCCGGTCGGCCGTGCGGTGTGGGCGCGCCGTACGCGCGGGCCCGTCCAGGTGCAGGTCGCGAAGATCGAGGACCGCGACGAGCCGGACGCGTAGCCGCCGCCCCTAGAACGGCGGGCTCGCCTTCAGGAACGCGGTCTTGGCGGGCGTCCAGCTCTTCGCCGGTTCCGCGAGCAGCAGGATCAGGACGACGAGGCCGACCGCCACGCCGATGAGGGCGGGCATGACCGTCGCGGGGATGGTGACACCGGTGTTGGCCAGGTTGATCGGCGTGACCACGAGCCCCAGCGCGGTGAGCACGAGCATGGTGATGCGCGCCCAGTTGCGTCCCGCCCTGAGCTTGACGGCGAACAGTATCCATAGCGCGGCCATACCCACCGACAGGACGACGGTGAAGCCGAAGCTCCCTTGCCAGATGGCTTCCGTGTCCACACCTGGCGTGTCCGGCATCGAGGCGAGGACAGCGTCCTTGCTCATGTACGCCAGCGGCAGCCCGACGAACACGCTGAACGCGGACTGCGCGATCATCAGCCAGAAGACGACGTGGATGCTCGCGGGTGCGGGACCTGGGTCACGTGTCTGCAGAGGTGTTGTACTCATGCCCCGGGACGCTAGAGACACGCGGCATAGATCGCCCATAGGCGCGAGTCGTCGTCACGGAGTGCCGCTGGTGGGGATCGGAGTGCTGGCGCCGGTCGGCGGCGAGGTGACGGGGTCCGTGGGAGATGCCGTCGCGGTGGGGGACGCCGTCGCGGTGACGGTGACCGACGCGGGTTTCCTGGTCCGCTGGTACTCCTGCTGCCGCTGCTCCTCGCGGTCGAGCCGCTGCTGCTTCTCGAACGCGCCGTGCACGCCGATGCCCGCGCAGATCAGCACCGCCACGACGACGCCACCGATGCAGGCGGGCCAGACCCGGTGCCGGTCGCGCCAGGACCTGTCCGAGCCGTGGCACAACGCGGCACGCAGCTGCCGGCGCCGTAGCGCCTGCCCCTCGACGGCCGCCTTGTCCGCGGCCGTCAGCGTCGGCCTGGTCTCCCCGGTCGTCCGCGGTGGTCCCTGTGGCTCGTCCGGCCCGGGACCCGGCGGCGGCTGGGAAGCACGCGATCCCGCCGCACCTGGTGCGGCGGGATCGGGTGGAGTACCGCCTCCTGCAGTCATCGACGCGTGAGGCTACCAGTCAGGCGCCCCAGATACCGCCGATCCGGGCCAGCGCCGCCTGGGCCTTGTCGGTGCCGCCCTGCGTGGCCTGGTTGTAGCGGGCCATGGCCGTCAACATCGCCTCGCCGTTGCCGTTGTGCTTGTTACCCACGCCGCGGTAGCCGACCGAACCTTCCGGCCACAGGCTGCTCGCCAGCTGGTTGTGCTTGGTCAAGAAGTCGGTGAGCTGCTGCCGCTGCCGTTGGTACTGGCTGCTGCCCTCGTCAGCGAGGGCCTGCATACCGGGAAGCCGCCAGGTGACCATGTCCGACATCTGTCGTCTCCTCTCGTCAGACCCCGACCGGGGTGGTCGTGTTGATGCTGCTGATCTCGCCGCTGGCACCGGACACGTCGCTGTACGACTCGTCGTCCGCGGTTCCGGTGTGCCTGGCGGTGTGACCGATGCCCTCGGAGATCCTGCCCTGGCTCCCCGCGAACGTGTCGACCTGGCGGAGGAACTCGGCCCTGGCCCGCATGTACGCGGCACCGCCTGCGCCCTGCCAGCTGCCCTGGGAGCCTTCCGTGTTCCCCGCGAACGCCCGCAGTCCCTGGATCAGCGCAGTGGTGTTCATCCCCTGCTGCTGACCGTTCTGCGCGACACCCGTCACTTCCATACTCAAGACGCTCATTCACTGCCTCCATACCGGGTCCCCCGTGCAATGCGGCAACTATGACTGATCTCGAGCAGGCCCGGTTCCACCTGTCCACAGGCCGGCCGACCGCCCGTGGCATGAGCCACGTCACATCGGAGGAGAGCGCGGCCACGGCACGCGCATGGTGTGCTACAGCGAGCTAGGGCGTACCGCCCTTGACGGTGACCTTCCGGTCCTCGGCCAGCTGGTTGAACAGCTTGATCGCGCGCGGCCTGTCCCACTCCACGACGGCCTGGCCACCGACGTAACTGCCGCCGGTGTGCGGCACGGTCATGGTCTTCACGTCGCCGCTGGCGGCCCCACGCATTGCCCAGAACATCTGGGTGAGGTCGTAAGGCCCGTCGCGCTTGTCGACGGTCACCCCCTCGGCGGTGGCGAACGCGACCCCGCCGGCGCGGAAGGGGTTGAGTAGCGTGCTCGGTGAGGACGCCTTGCCGAAGAGCGCACCGAGGAACTGCCGCTGGCGCTCGACCCGGCCGAAGTCACCACGCGGGTCGTCGTAGCGGGACCGCACGTAGGACAGGCCGGTCTTGCCGTCCATCGTCTGGCAGCCCTTCTTGAAGGTGATCTTCTGCTTCGGGTCCTTCATCCGGTGCTTCACGCAGATATCGACGCCGCCCATCGCGTCCACCGCGCCGGCGAAGCCGCCGAAACCGACCTCCATGTAGTGGTCGAGCTTGATGCCGGTCGAGACCTCGAGCGTGCGGGCAGCCAGCTTCGGGCCACCGAGCGAGTACGCGGAGTTGAGCTTCATCCGGCCGTGGCCGGGCACCGGGACCCAGGAGTCGCGCGGGAAGCTGACCAGGGTCGCCTTGCCGCCACCGGCGGGGATGTGCAGCAGCATCATGGTGTCCGCGCGCTGGCCGCCGACGTGGCCGGTGTGCATCTCCCGCTGTTCCTTCTTGGTCAGGCCCTGGCGGCTGTCGGAGCCGACGAGCAGCCAGTCCTGGCCCGGCGTCTGCTCCGGGCGCTGCTCGTAGTCCTGCAGCGCCTCGACCCGGTTCAGCTTGGTGTAGGCGACGGCCATGATGCCGATGTACGTGATCAGGTAGATCAACACAAGCGTGAGCAGCACGCCGAGGACCTTGCGGAACGGACCGCCGCGGCGGCGGGCGCGTGGCGCGCCTCCGGGCGGGCGGCCGCCGCCGCGCGGCTCGCTCGGCCGCCTGGGTGGCCCGTCGCCGGGTCGCCGGAACTTGGACGAGCGGTAGGTTCGCGAGTAGTACGAGGAGTCGTCCGCCGACAGGGGTGGCGGAGGCGGGGGCGGTGGAGCACCACGCCGCTGACCTGGCATCGCTCTGGTCGGCTGCGGGTCGCTCGACCCGTACCCGTGTCGCCGTTCGTCACCTGCCATGAACATAACCGTCTCACGCCGCGCAAGGTGACGGGATGCACGCCCGACGAGAAGAGCTCGGGCCCCGTCTCCGCGCCGTCGTATCGAGCTGGCGGCTGGAGCCGCCACGCCGCGTGCGCAGCCCGGCCAGGGGCACGAACAACTGGGTCAGGCTGCTCGACTGCGCGGGCCGGCGGCTGGTCGTGCGCGGATACGAGAACCTCACCGGTGACCAGGTCGCAGGCGAGCACGCCCTGCTGGCGGCACTGCGGGCCGCCGGCCTGCCGTTCGCCGTGCCGTCACCGGTGCCGCTGCCGGACGGGCGCACCTGGCTGGCGACCGAGGAGGGGCCGGTGGCGGTGTTCGCGTGGCTGCCAGGCGAGCGCCCCGACCCGTCATCGCATGCGCTCGAGCGGGTCGGCGAGGCCCTGGGACGGCTGGACGCCGCGTTCGCCGACCTCGACTCCGCCCTCGCGCCGCACGACTGGCGGCGCGACCTCGCCGGCACGCACCCGGACGGGGTACGCCTGACCGAGCTCGGCGTGGACATGGCCGCCCTGCACGACCTCGACGTCGCCTACGCGCGACTGCTCGACCACGCGCCGACCCAGCTGGTGCACCAGGACATGGCGCTGTCGAACGTGCTGATGAGCGACGGCGTCGTGACGGCGCTGCTCGACTTCGAGCTGGCCGGGCTGGACCTGCGGGTCGCCGACGTCGTGGCGGCACTCGTGCAGAGCGGGTGCACGGAGCCCGCGCCGGCGCGGCCGCTGGCACGTGCCACGGCGTTGCTCCGCGGCTACGGCCGAGCCGTGCGGCTGACTGACGTCGAGGTCGAGGCGCTGCCCACCCTGCTGCGGTTCCGCGCCGCGGGCGCGCTGGTCTGGCGCTACGGGAGGTACCGCAGGGGGCAGTCCAGCCGCGCGGCCGTCGCGGCGCGGCTGGACGAGCTGGCCGCGATGGACGCGTGGGTTCGTAGCTTCGGCGCGGAGCTGGTCACCGTCGCAGGCGACCGTTGCGGCCGGTGACTACGAGTCGAAGACCTCGGCCTCGACGAGACGCTTGGCGGTGTCGTCCCAGCCATGCGTCGGGAAGTCCTTGGCGAGCTGGTCGAACTCACCGCGCACCTTGGCACCGTGACCGGCCTCGACGAGCTGCTTGATCTCCTCGGCGAACGCGTCGGAGGTGGTCTTCAGCCGCTTCGTCTTGCCCGTGGTGAGGTTGCGCACGTACGCGTGCTTGCCGTTGTTGAGCGGCACCAGGTACCGGTGATCGCCCAGGAAGGTCAGGCCGCCACCGGATCCACGACCGGCTTGTACGGCCTGCCGGGCAGTCTTCGACCTCGGTTCAGCCATGACACTACTCCTGCGAGACTCAAGGGAACTTCCACGAGATGCCCGCGTCGAGAAGCCGATGCCGAATCGGCTGACGCGGGCACAGTCTACGAGGTTACCTTGTCGACGGCTGGCCTGGGGCTTCGGGGCCGTCGAGGCGGCTGGCGAGTACGTGCTCCGGCAGCACCGCCTGCTCGGTCCAGCCGTGCCCGACCACCGTTCCGTCGGGCAGCGTGGCCGCGCAGTCCACCAGCAGCCGGTTGCCGGACGTCGCCCGATGCCTGCCGGTGACCACCAGGCTGCTGCCGAGCGGTGCGGCGGCGTCGTGCTCGACGTGCACCTTGGTGCCCGCGCCCTGCTCGCCGGTCTCCAGGTGCGGCACGAGCACCATCCGGCCGACCTCCTCGAAGTGCCTGGCCATCCAGTACGTCGCGTAGACCTGGTGGGCAGCGCCGAGGTGGCCGAAGTCCACGGTCATCGCCGCGGTGACCGTGATGTCCAGCCGGCACTCGTAGCCGTCGGGGATCGGCCTCATCCGCGGCGCAGCCCGTCGAACGCGATGGTGGCGACGGTGGCGCCCAGCTGCTCGGACCAGTCGGTGTCGTGGTCGGCGCGGTACCACTCGGTGATCGAGTTCACCATGCCGAACAGCAACTTGGTCACCAGGTGCGGGTCGATGTCCGCGCGCAGGTCGCCCTCGGCCGCGGCCGCCGTCACGAGGGCCGCGATGCGCTGGTCGAACTCCCGGCGGCGGTGCAGCGCCCAGCGCTCGGTGTCGGTGTTGCCGCGGGCGCGCAGCAGCAGGTTGACGTACGGCAGCTCGGCGACGAGGACGTCGGGGGCCCGGTGGAGCACGTGCCGCAGCCGGTCGACGGCCGGCCCGGTGGTGGCCGCGGGCTCGTCCAGCACCCCGAACAGGGCACCGGTGGCGCGATCGAGGGCGAGCCCGAGCAGCTCCTCCTTGCCCCGTACGTGGTGGTAGATGGACGACTTGGTGATGCCGGCGGCGCGCGCGAGGTGCTCCATGCTGGTGCCGTCGTAGCCGCGCTCGTTGAACACCTCGACGGCGACCCGCAGCAGCGAGTTGGGCGTGTAGCGGGTACGCGCTGGAGTCGCCATCCCTCGACTATAGACCGAATGTTCGGTCGGGACTATGGTGGCAAGCACGGAGGAGCGCCATGCCCGACACGCTGCAGGACGAGTTCGACGCCAGGGTCGCCGCGGACGAGCGGGTGGAGCCGCGCGACTGGCTGCCGGACGGCTACCGCAAGACGCTGATCAGGCAGATCGCGCAGCACGCCCACTCGGAGATCATCGGCATGCAGCCGGAGGGCAACTGGATCACCCGTGCGCCCTCGTTGCGCCGGAAGGCCATCCTGATCGCCAAGGTGCAGGACGAGGCCGGGCACGGCCTGTACCTCTACGGCGCCGCGGAGACCCTCGGCGTGGACCGCGCAGAGCTGTACGACCTGCTGCTCTCCGGCCGGCAGAAGTACTCGAGCATCTTCAACTACCCGACCCTGACCTGGGCGGACATCGGCGCCATCGGCTGGCTGGTGGACGGCGCGGCGATCACCAACCAGGTGCCGCTGTGCCGCTGCTCGTACGGCCCGTACGCCCGCGCGATGGTGCGGATCTGCAAGGAGGAGTCGTTCCACCAGCGGCAGGGCTTCGAGATCCTGCACACACTGAGCCACGGCACGCGGGCCCAGCACGAGATGGCGCAGGACGCAGTGGACCGCTGGTGGTGGCCTTCGCTGATGATGTTCGGCCCGCCGGACGCCGAGTCGGCGCACACCCAGCAGTCGATGACCTGGCGGATCAAGCGGTTCGGCAACGACGAGCTGCGGCAGCGGTTCGTCGACATGACCGTGCCGCAGGCCGAGGCGCTCGGCCTGACGCTGCCCGACGACGGCATCCGCTGGAACGCCGACCGTGAGCACTTCGACTTCACCGAGCTCGACTACACCGAGCTGTTCGAGGTCATCAAGGGCAATGGGCCCTGCAACGCCGACCGCATCGCACACCGCCGCGCCGCCCAGGAGGAAGGCCGGTGGGTACGCGAGGCGGCTGAGGCGTACGCCGCGAAGCACGCGGCCACGGAGGAGGTGGCATGACCGAGTCGCGGAGCTGGCCGCTGTGGGAGGTGTTCGTGCGCAGCAGGCGCGGGCTCTCGCATCAGCACGTCGGCAGCCTGCACGCGCCGGACGCGGCGATGGCGCTGCGCAACGCCAGGGACGTCTACACCCGCCGCAACGAGGGCGTGAGCATCTGGGTGGTGCCGGCCAGCGCCATCCACGCGTCCGCACCTGACGAGAAGGACCCGTTCTTCGAGCCGGCCGCAGACAAGGTGTACCGGCACCCGACGTTCTACTCCGTGCCGGAGGGAGTGGAGCACCTGTGACCAGGTCGCCGTACTTCGCCACCACTGGTGAGACCACGCTGCCGGCCGTGGCGGCGTACGCACTGCGGCTCGGCGACGACGCGCTGATCCTGTCGCACCGGCTCGCCGAGTGGGTCGCCCGCGCGCCCGAGCTGGAGGAGGACCTCGCGCTGGCGAACCTCTCGCTTGACCTGCTCGGGCAGGCACGCAGGCTGCTCGGCTACGCCGGCGAGCTGGAGGGACGCGGCCGCGACGAGGACGCGCTCGCGTACCTGCGCGGCGACCTGGATTTCACGAACGTCCAGCTGGTCGAGCTGCCAACCGGCGACTTCGGCCGCACCATCGCCAGGCAGCTGCTGTTCTCCACGTACCAGCACCTGCTGTACGCCGAGCTCGCACACAGCGGCGACGAACGGCTCGCCGGCATCGCCGCGAAGGCCGTGAAGGAGGTCGCGTACCACCGCGACCACGCCGTGCAGTGGACGCTGCGGCTCGGCGACGGCACGGCGGAGAGCCACACGCGGATGCAGGCCGGCCTGGCCGGCGTGTGGCCGTACGCGGCTGAGCTGTTCGAGGCGGACGAGCTGACCCACCAGCTGGCCGCCGACGGCACGGGGGTCGACCCGGCGACGCTGCGCCCGGCGTGGGACGCCGCGGTCGACGAGGTGCTGGCCGACGCGACGCTGACGCGTCCTGACGTACCCGAGGCGGCGGCCGCGGGCAGGCGCGGCCTGCACACCGAGCACCTCGGCCACCTGCTGGCGGAGATGCAGGCTTTGCACCGGGCACATCCGGGGGCGCAATGGTGACCGCGAAGGAGCTCGACGAGCGAGGCGGAGGTAGGGGCCGCGGTCCTGGGAGAACCCCGACGAACACCACCGCGGCACCTGCCGGAACCTCGGGAGGAGGCGGTCGCGGCAGCCGCACCGTGACTCCTCACGACGTGGTCGCCGCGGTGGTGGACCCCGAGCTGCCGGTGCTCACCATCGACGACCTCGGCGTACTGCGCGACGTTGCGGTCGCCGGGGACGGCGCGGTCGACGTCACCGTCACGCCCACCTACTCCGGCTGCCCGGCGATGGAGACCATCAGGGCCGACATCGAGCGGGCCCTGCAGGCCGCCGGCTACGCGCAGGTGCGGGTGCACACCGCGCTGCGTCCGGCGTGGAGCACCGACTGGCTCAGCGAGGGCGCGAGGCGGAAGCTCGCGGAGTTCGGCATCGCACCGCCTGGTCCTGCGCACGGGCCGGTGCCGGTCGCGCTCGGTGTGCGGTGCCCGCAGTGCGGGTCGCTGCGTACCCGGTTGACCAGCAGGTTCGGGTCGACGGCCTGCAAGGCGCTCTACGTCTGCCGCGCCTGCGCGGAGCCGTTCGACGCAATGAAGGCCGTCTGATGACGGCCGCGAAGGAGCTCGACGAGCGAGGCGGAGGTAGGGGCCGCGCCACTGGGAGAAGGCCGACGGACACTGCCGCGGCACCTGCCGGAGCCTCGGGAGGAGGCGGTCGCGGGAGGAACACGTCCACGCAGGAGGCGACCGGCAGGCACCAGGCGGTGTTCCACGAGCTGCGCGTCGCCGCCGTCGATGCGCTCACCGACGACGCGTACGCCGTCACGCTTGACGTCCCGGACACGCTCGCGGGCGAGTACCGGCACGCCGCGGGCCAGCACGTGAACATCCGCTGCACGGCCGTCGGTGACGAGGAGCGCCGCAGCTACTCGATCTGCACCCCGGCCGGGTCGGGCATACTGCGGATCGGCGTGAAGCACCTGCCGGGCGGCGCGTTCTCCGCGCACGTCGCGCGACGGCTGCGGCCCGGCGACGTGCTCGAGGTGATGACACCGACCGGGCGGTTCACCCCGGCGCTCGACCCGGCCGCGAGCAACCACTACGGGTTGGTGGCCGCCGGCAGCGGCATCACCCCGGTGCTGTCCATCGCGTCGACCGTCCTCGCCACCGAGCCGGGCAGCCGGGTCACGCTCTTCTACGGCAACCGCACCAGCAGCTCGGTGATGTTCGTCGAGGAGTTGTACGACCTGAAGAACACGTACCCGGACCGGTTCTCGCTCGTGCACGTACTGTCGCGGGAACCACAGCAGGTGGAGCTGTTCTCCGGCCGCCTCGACCCCGACAGGTTCGACCGGCTGCTGCGGGCGCTGTGCCCGCTGGACCAGGTGGACGAGTGGTTCCTCTGCGGCCCGTTCGCCATGGTGCAGGAGCTGCGCGCGTACCTGCGCGACCGCGGCGCCGCCCGCGTGCACGTGGAGCTGTTCCACGCCGACCCGCCCGCGCCGCCGCAGCCGCCTGCCCCCACCAAGGCGCAACCTGGTGCGAGC
The DNA here is from genome assembly GCA_009379825.1 of Streptosporangiales bacterium. NCBI lineage: Bacteria > Bacillati > Actinomycetota > Actinomycetes > Streptosporangiales > Streptosporangiales bacterium. Next base: position 25,252 of record WHTA01000049.1, on the reverse strand, counting down.
ACGGTGACCGCCGTGCTCGGCGGCCGCGCCACCACGTTCCGGCTCGGGCCGTACGACGTGCCGGTGCTCGAAGCGATGTTGCGCGAACGCGGCGACGCGCCGTATGCCTGTCGGGGCGGGGTGTGCGGCACCTGCCGGGCCCGGCTGCTCGAGGGCGAGGTGCGGATGGACCAGAACTACGCGCTGGAGGACACCGAGGTGGCGAACGGCTACGTGCTCACCTGCCAGTCGCACCCGGTGAGTCCCACCGTCCGCCTGGAGTACGACGCCTAGCAGGAAGGGACGGTCGCAGGTGCGGAAGCACGAGGAGCACGTCGCGGTGATCGGCGGCGGCGTGATGGGCGCGGGGATCGCACACGTCTTCCTCGCCGCGGCGTCACCGGTGGTAATCGTCGAGTCCGACGCGGACGCCGCCGCGGCCGCGCGCGAACGCGTCGCCGCGTCTGCGCGCAAGGCGGAGGAACGCGGCAAGCTGCCGCCGCGCGTCACGGCGAACGTGCTGCTCGCCGACCTGCGCACCACCGACTCGGTGACCGACATCGGCAACCGCGCCAAGCTGGTCGTCGAAGCGGTGCCGGAGGATCTCGCGCTGAAACAGCGGATGCTGGCCGCGGCCGAGGGCGCCGTGCCGGACGCCGACCTGGCCAGCAACACCAGCTCGCTGTCGGTCACCGACCTCGCGGCCGCTCTCCAGCGCCCGGAACGGTTCTGCGGCATGCACTTCTTCAACCCGGTGCCCGCCTCGGCGCTGGTCGAGGTGGTCACGCACGAGGGCGCTGCCGACGACACCGTGACGCGCGCACTCGACCGGGTGCGCCGGCTCGGCCTTACGCCGGTCACCGTGCACGACGCGCCGGGGTTCGCGTCCAGCCGGTTGGGCGTCGCGGTCGGCCTGGAGGCGATCCGGATGCTCGCGGACGGCGTCGCGTCCGCCGAGGACATCGACCAGGCCATGCGCCTCGGCTACCGCTGGCCGATCGGACCACTGCACCTCACCGACCTGGTGGGGCTGGACGTGCGGCTGGCCATCGCCGAGTACCTGCAGGAGCGACTCGGGGCGCGATTCGAGCCACCGCAGCTGCTTCGCGACAAGGTCGCCGCAGGCGAGCTCGGCAAGAAGAGCGGACAGGGCTTCTACACCTGGTGACGAGGAATGGAGCAACGATGCTCGACCTGCGCCCTGGTACCGGCGAGCTGGAACCGATAGAGACCGCGTCCAGCGACGAGCTCGCCGCACTGCAGCTGGAGCGGCTGCGGTGGTCGCTGCGGCACGCGTACGAGAACGTGCCGCTGTACCGGGAACGGTTCGACGCGGCCGGTGTGCATCCCGACGACTGCCGTGAGCTCGCCGACCTGCGGAGGTTCCCGTTCACCACGAAACAGGACCTCAGGGACAGCTACCCGTTCGGCATGCTCGGCGTCCCGCGCGCCGACGTGCTGCGGCTGCACGCGTCCAGCGGCACCACCGGCGACGCGACCGTGGTCGGGTACACCCGCGCCGACCTGGACAACTGGGCCGACCTGGTGGCGCGCTCGATCCGGGCGTCCGGTGGCCGGCCAGGCGACCTGGTGCACGTCGCGTACGGGTACGGCCTGTTCACCGGCGGCCTGGGCGCGCACTACGGCGCGGAGCGCCTGGGCTGCACCGTCGTACCCGTGTCCGGTGGCATGACGCCGCGACAGGTGCAGCTGATCCGCGACTTCGAGCCCGACATCATCATGGTGACGCCGTCGTACATGCTGGCGCTGCTCGACGAGTTCCACGCGCAAGGGCTCGACCCGCGCGCCTCTTCGCTCAAGGTGGGCATCTTCGGCGCAGAACCGTGGACCCCGGGCACCAGGGCCGCACTCGAGGACGCCTTCGACATGCACGCGGTGGACATCTACGGGCTGTCCGAGGTGATGGGCCCTGGCGTGGCGAACGAGTGCGTGGAGACCAAGGACGGCCTGCACGTCTGGGAGGACCACTTCTACCCGGAGGTCGTCGACCCGGACACCGGCGAGGTGCTGCCGGACGGCGAACCGGGCGAACTGGTGTTCACCACGCTCACCCGAAAGGCGTCGCCGGTCGTCAGGTACCGCACCAGGGACCTCTCGCAGCTGTTGCCCGGCACGGCGCGGACGTTCCGCAGGATGGCGAAGGTCACCGGGCGTAGCGACGACATGATCATCGTGCGCGGCGTGAACCTGTTCCCCACCCAGGTGGAGGAGCTGGTGCTCGCGACCGCAGCACTGAGCCCGCACTTCCGGCTCGTGCTCACCCGCCCACACCGGCTGGACGAGCTCACCGTGCAGGTCGAGCGGGATCCGGCGCGGCCGGTCGACGACGGCACGGGCGCGTCCGCCGCACTCGCCACGTCGCTGAAGGAACGGCTGGGGATCGCCTGCACGGTCGAGGTCGTCGAGCCGGGCAGCTTGGCTCGTTCGACCGGTAAGCTCAAACGCGTCTTCGACGAACGCTAGGCATACCGTCCCCTCCCGGTCACACACAGCCTCGCCGTTGGCGACGCAGAGGCGAGTGTGCAAGTCTGGCCGCCGGCAGGTCGACCGGCGAGGGGAGCATGTGGTGGGCACCCGGGGGAACTCGCTGTTCGCCCTCGGCAGCACTGTCGTCGTGTTCAGCCTGGTCATCGCCGGGATCTTCGGTGCCGTCCAGTTGTTCGACAAGATGCAAGGCGCACACGTGCCCAGTGGCTGGGCGTACGTCGAGTACACCATCGACGGTGACCTGACCGACGAACAAGGCGAAGCGGTCGCCAAGTCGCTGGTCTTCCGTCTGCACATGGGCCGCGCAGCCGACGCGCGCTGGTGGGTGGACGACAACCTGGTGACCGTGGCCGTACCCGAGGTGGAGCAGCCAGAGCTGGAGTCGTTGCCGGACAGCGGGCCGAAGCTGCAGTTCAGCAGCGTGATCAACTCGGGCAAGGTCGGGCAGGGCGCCGTGGTGAAGAACGAGGGTTGCCACGACCCGCCTGAGAACCACGCCTGCGACCGTGCCAGGTCCTACTGGTACCACCTCGCCAAGCCGTTCCTCGAAGGCTCGGACATCGACAGCTCGAACGTCGTCGAGGACAAGGCGGGCACCGGCGCGTACGCGGTGGAGATGAACCTGGAAGGCGAGCCGAAGGAGAAGCTCGCGACCACGACCAAGCGGATGACTGGCTCGTCGGAGGACGGGCGGCGGCTCGCTGTCGTCTACGGCGGGATCGTGCTGAGCGCGGAACCCGTCGAACGCCCGGTCACCAACGGCGTCATCCAGCTGCCCGGCTTCTCCAAGCCGGAGGGTCAGGACCTCGCCGACGCCGTCGCCGCGAGCAAGTACGACGCCACCTTGCACAAGGGATCGGTGCGGGTCGCCGAGTAGGCACCTGACCAGGAAATTCCGCGTACCCCTCGCGCCCGGCGGCGTTGTGGGTCCATCATCGTGAGCAACCTTGCGTCCGTGACCAAGGAGGCTCGATGAAGAGCACGATGATGGACGTCCCTCTCTCCCTGACGAACCTCGCCCTCTACAGCACCACTGCGCACGGCGACGGCCGCGTACTCACCTGGACGGGCACCGGGTCCCGGTCGTGCAGCTACGGCGAGCTCGGTGGCCGGATCGCCCGGCTGGCCGGCGCACTGCGCGCGCTCGGCGTGGACGGTGACCAGCGGGTCGGCACATTCTGCTGGAACAACCAGGAGCACTTGGAGGCGTACCTCGCCGTTCCCGCGATGGGCGCGGTGCTGCACCCGATCAACATCCGGCTGTTCCCGGAACAGCTCGTCTACGTCGTCAACCACGCCGAGGACGAGGTGGTCATCGTCGACGGCACGCTGGCCGAGCCGTTCGGCCGGCTGCTGCCGAAGCTGCCCTGCGTGCGCCACGTGCTCGTGACGGGGGACGCCGACCTCGCCACGGTGGCGGCCGACGGCGTGGAGGTGCACAGGTACGCGGACGCGCTGGCCGCGGCGGAGCCGACGTTCCCCTGGCCGGAGATCGACGAGCGGCAGGCCGCCGGCATGTGCTACACGAGCGGCACGACGGGGAACCCGAAGGGCGTCGTCTACAGCCACCGGTCCACGTACCTGCACTCGTCCGCGCTCGCTCGCGGCGACGTGGCCGCGCTGTCGCAGGACGACCGGGTGCTGCCGGTGGTGCCGATGTTCCACGCGAACGCGTGGGGACTGCCGTACGCCTCTGTGCTCGTCGGCGCCGACCTGCTGATGCCGGACCGGTTCCTGCAGGGTGAGCCGCTCGCGGCGATGATCGAGGCGGAACGGCCCACCGTCGCCGGCGCGGTGCCGACCATCTGGACCGGCCTGCTGCAGCACGCCCGCGGCGCGGGCACCGACCTGTCGTCGCTGCGCAAGGTCATCTGCGGCGGCTCCGCCGTGCCGCGCTCGCTGATGCTCGCGTACGAGCAGGAGTTCGGCGTCACCGTGCGCCACGCCTGGGGCATGACCGAGACCTCGCCGCTGGCGAGCACCGCGTTCCCGCCGCAGGAGCTCACCGGCGAGGAGGCGCTGCGCTGCCGGCTCAGCCAGGGCAGGATCCTTCCGGAGGTGCAGTACCGGCTGGTCGGCGGCGACGGCTCCGTCGTGCCCAACGACGGCGAGTCGCTCGGCGAGCTCGAGGTGCGCGGCCCGTGGGTGACCGAGAGCTACTACCGCGAGGACAGCCCGGAGAAGTTCCAGGACGGCTGGCTGCGTACCGGCGACGTCGGCACCGTCGATGAACGCGGCTTCTTCACCATCACCGACCGCGCGAAGGACGTCATAAAGTCCGGCGGGGAGTGGATCTCGTCGGTCGACATGGAGAACGCGCTGATGGCGCACGCAGGCGTGTTCGAGGCGGCCGTCATCGCGATCCCGGACGAGACGTGGAGCGAACGCCCGCTCGCGTGCGTGGTCGCCGCCGCGGACGCCACCCCGGACCCGCAGGAGCTGCGCGAGTCGCTGCGCGCGGAGTTTGCGGGCTGGCAGCTGCCGGACCAGTTCACGTTCGTCGACGAGATCCCGAAGACCAGCGTCGGCAAGTTCGACAAGAAGGTCCTGCGGCAGCGGTACGCCGACGATGAGCTGGAGATACGCCAGGTCGCGCACGGCTGAGCGCGGCCGGACACCGGGCCGGGACTAGCCTGACCTCCATGGCACGTATGGAGCTACGGCTGCCGCAGCGGCGGGAGCGGCCACCGCTGGTGGAGATCGGCAGGCGAATCGCGTTCGCCATCGCGATCGTGCTGGTGTCGGCCGTCATGGTGATGGCCGACCACGAGGCGTACGAGGACTCCGACGGGTCGACGGTGGGCTGGCTCGATGCCATCTACTACGCCACGGTGAGTCTGTCCACCACGGGTTACGGCGACATCGTGCCGGTGACCCCGCAGGCGAGGTTCTTCACCATCGTCATCCTCACGCCGTTGCGGATCCTCTTCCTCATCGTGCTGATCGGCACGACGATCACCGCACTGTCGGAGCGCAGCCGCAAGGAGTACCGGATCTCCCGTTGGAAGGCACGAGTGCGTAACCACATCATCATCTGCGGCTTCGGCACCAAAGGCAGGGCCGCCGCACGCACGCTCATCACGGACGGCTTCGAACCGAACCGCATCGTCGTCATCGACCCCGGCGGGGAACGGGTGGCGGCTGCGCAGGCCATGGGCCTCGTGGCGATCCAGGCGAACGCGGAACAGTCGGAGACCCTCAAAGAGGCACGCGTGGACCGGGCCCGCGCCGTGCTCATCACCGTGCACGACGACAACAGCGCGGTGATGATCGCCCTGACCGTACGGAAACTGAACAAGACCGTCTACATCGCAGCCTCCGTACGGGAGGAGGAGAACGTCGACCTGCTCAAGCAGAGCGGAGCCAGGTCGGTGATCACCGCGCAGGAGGCCGCCGGCCGGCTGGTCGGCCTCGCCGCACGCAAGCCGTCGGTCGCCGCCGTCGCCGAGGACCTCATCTCGTACGGTATCGGCCTGGACCTGAAGCAGCGCCCGATCACCGAGGCCGAGATCGGCAAGAGCGTCCGCGATGTGACGGAGGTCGTGGTCGCGGTGGTCAGGGGCTCCCGGGAGGAGGCCATCCCGGCGAACCACGCCGGCGAGCTGCGCCGCGGCGACCAGCTCGTCTACATCCAGTTCCCCGACCACCTCTCGCAGACCTGACCGCGGCCGCTTTGCAGCCGTCGAGACGGGAACGGTAGCCTTTGTTCGCTAGATCTGGAGGCTTCGCCTAGTTGGCCTATGGCGCCCGCCTGCTAAGCGGGTTGAGGGTTTATAGCTCTCTCCCGGGTTCGAATCCCGGAGCCTCCGCTGGGGATTCCCATTGGTGGTCCGCACCGGGCCGACCTCGCGGTGACCACACCGCCCGAGGTCGGCCCGTGGCATTTCGGTGGCCGGCTAGCCGAGCGCGGTCTCCACGAGCCCGGCCAGGGCCAGCAGCTGCTCCTCCGCGAACCAGGGGCCGACGAGCTGCAGCGACGCAGGGAACCCGCCGGCGTCGCGCGGCACCGGCAACGCCACCGCCGGCAGACCCAGCAGGTTGACCGGCGCGGTCAGGTACGTCGTCGCGGCCGGCTCGCCGAGCTTCGGCGGCAGCGACTGCATGGTGGGCAGCGCGAGCGCGCCGTAGCGGTCGAGCAGCTCGGCCACCTCCACGCGGGCGGCCCGGTCGAGCCGACGGCTTGCCACCACCCGTTCCGCCGGGATCGCCGCGCCCTCCCTGATCCCCTCGGCGTGCCGCTCCTCCAGCTGGTCGGCACGGTCGAGGAGGTGCCGGTGCGCGTGGAAGCCCTCCGCGGTCATGATGGTGTTGGCGGCTGCGACCCAGTCGTCCCACTGGGGAAGCGTGACGTCGGTGGCCGCGATGCCGGCCGCGGTGAGCGCGGCGTCCACGGCCCGGTCCAGGTCGGCCGCCACGCCGGGCAGCCGCAGGCGGGCGACCGTACGCGGACCGTCGTACGTCGCGGCGGCGGCGAACCCCGGCTCGAGCAACCCCATCCCGACGGCGAGCCCGGCGACGTCCCTGGCCAGCGGCCCCACCGTGTCGAGCGTGCGGGAGAACTCGAAGACCCCGTGCGTGGGCACCCGCGACGCCGTGGTCTTCAGCCCGGCGATCCCACAGCACGCGGCCGGCACCCGCACCGACCCGCCGGTGTCGGTGCCGTAACCGACGTCGGCCTCCCCGCGCACGACGGCCACCGCCGACCCGCTGGACGAGCCACCGGGGATCCGTTCCGGGTCGAGCGGGTTGCGCGGCGTGCCGGTCCACGGGTTGACGCCGTCGGCGTGCCGGCACAGCTCGGTGAGGTTCGTCTTGCCGACGATCCGCGCGCCCGCCGCGCGGGCGTTCGCCACCACGGGCGCGTCGAACCTCGCCGGTTCCGCGTCCGCCGCGATCGCCGCACAGCCCACGGTCGTCGGGGTACCCGCGACGTCGATGCAGTCCTTGACCGCGACCCGCGGTCCTTCTCCGTCTACGTCCAGCCGCAGCAGCCAGGTCGTCATCGCCGCTCATCCTGCCGTACCGCGGTACGCCACGGGGTCAGCCGGCGGCGCGCTCCTTGCACTCGGCCAGGCCCTCCACGGTGGCGCCGAGACGCACGGAGACCTGCCAGGCGGCCTCCGCCATGGGCGGCGCAAGCTCGACCATGTGCTCGTGCGGCATCCGCATCTCCGGCCCACTGATGCTCAACGCGCCGACCACCTCGCCGGTGTGGTCGAACAGGGCGGCGGCCACCGTCCGGATGCCCGGGGTGCGCTCGGCGTACGAGTACGCGTAGCCGGTCTCCCTGATCTCGTCGAGCTGCGCGCGCAGCTCGGCCACGTCGGTCACCGTCGTCGCGGTGACCTTCGCGATCGGTTCGCCCAGGATCGCGTCGCGCACCTGCGCGGGCACGTACGCCAACATGACCTTGCCGGGCGCACCGAGCGGCAGTGCGATCGGCGCGCCCAGCTCGATGTACGTACGGCGCAGCTCCTGCCGGCTCTCCACCTGGTCGACGACGGCCCGCTCGTACGTCGGCAGCAGCTCGTGCACCGCCACCGTCTCGTCGAAGCGGTCGCGCAGCTCGTGCATGACCTCGATCGCCGCGTCGCGGACGGTGGCGGGGAACAGGCCGCTGCGTGCGAGCTGCACCAGCAACGGGCCCAGCGTGTACCGCCGGCCGGGGACCTGTCGCACCAGGCCGTTGCGCTGCATGGCGACGAGCAGCCGGTGGACAGTGCTCGTCGACAGCCCCGTCGTCCGGGCGAGCTCGCTGATGCCCAGCTCCGGGCGCTGCGGCCCGAAGCACCGCAAGACCGCGACCGCCCGGTCGATCGACTGCACACCCGCCTTGCCACCAGGCGTGTGTTCGGTCTCCGGCATCCTTCGAACATAACGCCCGGGTATGTGAGCAGGCTTACCGACCTGGACCCGCGGCGCCGGCAGGGTCAAGCTGATGGCGTGGCGGCGGCGAGAGGGCAGGCATGAAGCAGGACCGGACGGAGGTGTTCATCGAGTTCACCAGGTCGGTGTGCCCCGTGTGCAAGACGGTGGTGGACGCGCAGGTGAACGTCCGCGACGACAAGGTCTACCTGCGCAAGCGCTGCCCAGAACACGGCTGGTTCGAGGCGCTGGTGTACGGCGACGCGCAGATGTACCTGGACTCGGCGCGGTTCAACAAGCCCGGCACCATCCCGCTCACCTTCCAGACCGAGGTGCGCGACGGCTGCCCGAGCGACTGTGGGCTGTGCCCCGAGCACAAGCAGCACGCCTGCCTCGGCATCATCGAGGTCAACACCGGCTGCAACCTGGACTGCCCGATCTGCTTCGCCGACTCCGGCCACCAGCCGGACGGGTACTCGATCACTGCCGAGCAGTGCGAGCGGATGCTGGACGCGTTCGTCGCGTCCGAGGGCGAGGCGGAGGTGGTGATGCTCTCCGGCGGGGAGCCGACCATCCACAAGAACATCCTCGACTTCGTCGACCTCGCGCAGAAGCGCCCGATCCGCTCGGTGACCCTGAACACCAACGGGATCAGGTTGGCGTCCGACAAGCGGTTCGTCGCGGCGCTCGGCGAACGCAACCGGCCGGGCCGGCGGGTGAGCATTTACCTGCAGTTCGACGGGTTCGACGAGCGGACGCACCTGGAGATCCGCGGCAGGGATCTGCGCGAGGTGAAGCAGCGGGCGCTGGACAACTGCGCCGCGGCCGGGCTCGTGGTCACCCTCGTTGCCGCCGTCGAACGTGGTCTGAACGAGCACGAGGTCGGCGCGATCGTCGAGTACGGGCTCGCGCACCCGGCCGTGCGCGGGGTCTCGTTCCAGCCGGTCACGCACTCCGGCCGGCACGTCGAGTTCGACCCGCTGACCCGGTTGACGAACTCCGACGTCATCGAGCTGCTCGCCGAACAGCGTCCGGACTGGCTACGCAAGGACGACTTCTTCCCCGTGCCGTGCTGCTTCCCGACCTGCCGGTCGATCACCTACCTGCTGACCGAGGGCGCACCAGGCGACCCCGAGTTCGGCGTCGTGCCGATCCCGCGGCTGCTGAACGTGGAGGACTACCTCGACTACGTGACCAACCGCGTGGTGCCCGACTTCGCCGTACGGGAGGCGCTGGAGAAGCTGTGGTCGGCATCGGCGTTCATGGGCACCGACACGACGACGGAGCAGCTCGCCGCGACGGCGGAGGCGCTCGACTGCGCCGACGCCTGCGGCATCGACCTGCCGCCCGCAGTCACCGACCTGACCGACCGCGCGTTCATGATCGTGGTGCAGGACTTCCAGGACCCGTACACGCTCAACGTCAAGCAGCTGATGAAGTGCTGCGTGGAGGAGATCACGCCGGACGGCAGGCTGATCCCGTTCTGCGCGTACAACTCCGTCGGCTACCGCGAGCAGGTGCGCGAGCAGATGTCCGGGGTGCCGGTTGCCGGCGTGGTGCCGAACGCCACGCCGCTGCAACCGATCCTGGCCGACTCCCCATACGGTTCGAAGGTCGCACGGAGGACGCCATGACTCATCAGGACGAGGTGAAGGCCTGTTGCGCGGCCGCGTACGGGTCGGACCTGGTGGCTCTGCTGCTCGGCGACTCGTACCACCCGGGCGGGCTCACCCTCACCCGTAGGCTCGCCGCGCGGTTGTCGTTGACGCCGGGCGTACGGGTCCTCGACGTAGCGGCAGGGCGTGGCACGTCCGCGATGCTGCTGGCCGAGGAACACGGGGTGCATGTCGAGGGTGTCGACCTGTCCCCGGCAAACGTCGCGCTGGCCACCGGGGCCGCCGACGGTGCGGGCTTCGGCGACCGGGTGCACTTCGGCGCGGCCGACGCCGAACGCCTGCCGTTCCCCGCCGCCGCGTTCGACGCGGTGATATGCGAGTGCGCGTTCTGCACGTTCCCCGACAAGACCACCGCCGCCGCCGAGCTGGCCCGGGTGCTGCGGCCCGGTGGTCGGCTCGGCATCACGGACGTCACCGCCGACCTGGACCGGCTGCCCGCGGAGCTGACCTCGCTGACCGCCTGGATCGCGTGCATCGCCGACGCCAGGCCGGTGCGCGGCTACGTCGACATCCTCGCCGCGGCCGGGCTGCGCGTGACCCACACCGAGCCGCACGACGAGGCGCTGTCGCGACTGATCGACCAGATCGAGGCCCGGCTGGCCGTGGTGCGGATGACGGCACGGGACAAGGTGGCGGCCATGGGTATCGACCTCGACCGCGCGGCACCTGTACTCGCCGCCGCCCGCGCCGCCGTCGCCGACGGCGTGCTCGGCTACTCGCTACTCGTCGCGGAACGTCCGGGGTAATGCCGTGGACTACGACCTGATCGTCGTCGGTGGCGGGGCGGCCGGCCTGGGCGCGGCCCGCGCCGGCGTCGGCCGGGGCGCGCGGACATTACTGGTCTCCGACGGCGAACCCGGCGGCGACTGCACGTTCCACGGCTGCGTACCGTCGAAGACGCTGATCGAGTCGGCCGCGCGCGGCGTGCCGTTCGCGGCGGCGACCCGCCGGGTACGTGACGTCGTCGCAGAGATCGCGGCGACCGAGGACGCCGCGGCACTACGGCGCGAGGGGATCGAGGTCGAACTCGGCCGGGCCAGCTTCACCGGCCCCGGCCGCATCACGGTGGACGGGCGCACGCTCACCGCGCGTGGGTTCGTCGTCGCGACCGGCTCGGCCCCGCTCGTGCCGTCGATCCCCGGCCTCGACAGCGTGCCGTACCTGACCAACGAGACCGTCTTCGACCTCGCCGAGCTGCCTGCGTCGCTGGCCGTACTCGGTGGCGGGTCGATCGGGTGTGAGCTGGCGCAGGCGTTCGCCAGGTTCGGCAGCGAGGTCACCGTGGTCGAGGCGGCGAGCCGGCTGCTGCCGCGCGAGGACCCCGAGGCGTCCGCAGTACTCACCGAGGTGCTGACGCGCGAGGGCAGCACCGTCGCCGCAGGCGCGTCGGTCGACAAGGTCGAGGCAACCGGCGACGGGGTGCGGTTGCTGCTCGGCGACGGCACGTCGGTGACGGCCGAGCGGCTGCTCGTCGCCACCGGCAGGCAGCCGGTGACGGAACGGCTCGGCCTGGCTGCGGCCGGCGTGCAGGCGGACGGGCGCGGCGCCGTGGTGACCGACCAGTGGCTCGCCACCACCGCCCGCGGCGTGTATGCGGCGGGCGACGTCACCGGCCGGCTGCCGTTCACGCACGCCGCGTTCGAGATGGGCCGGATCGCCGCAGCCAACGCGCTCGGCCGGCGCCGGCGCCGCTACCGCCCGCACGCGACGCCGTGGGTGACGTTCACCGACCCTGAGGTCGCGCACGTCGGGCACACCGAGGCGGCCGCCGCCCGCCGTGGCCGGGCGCGGGTGGCGTACCTGCCGATGGCCGAGATGGACCGCGCGATCACCGCCGGCGCGACGGACGGGTTCGTCAAGTTGGTCGCCGGCCCGCGGCCGGTGCTCGGCGACGCCGGCGGCGGGCGGCTGCTCGGCGCGACGATCGTCGCGTCCCGTGCGGGGGAGCTGATCCACGAGCCGGCGCTCGCCATGGCCACCGGCATGTTCACCGGACGGCTCGCCGCCGCCACCCACGCGTACCCCACCTGGTCGTACGGCGTGCAGCTGGCTGCCGCGCAGTTCTTCCTGCCGATCGGCGGCCGCCGCGCGCGACAGGCGCGCGCCGACTGAGAAATGTGTGCGCGCTCACCGACGCGCGTGAGCCGGCCTGCGTACGGTCACGGCACGTTTCTCGACAGGAGGGGTGAAAATGGCTACCGCGAGTGCATCCCACGGTGCGACCACCTCGTTGATCGGCCGGCTGTTGGCCGGGATCGTCGGCGGGCTCGCCGGCGGTGTGGTCTTCGGCGTGCTGATGCAGATGATGGGCATGATCCCGATGGTCGCGATGCTCGTCGGCACCGAGGCGGTGGCCGTCGGGTGGCTGGTGCACCTGGCGATCTCCGCCTTCATCGGGGCGACGTTCGCGTTGTTCTTCGCGCCGATCGCGAACCGCGTCGTCGCCGCGCTGTTCCTCGGTATGGGGTACGGCGTGGTGTGGTGGATCATCGGCGGACTGCTGATCATGCCGGCACGGTTGGGCATGCCGGTGTTCCAGTTCGGCACCACCGCCTGGATGAGCCTGATGGGCCACCTGGTCTTCGGGCTGCTGCTCGGCCTCGGCTACGCGCTGGTGCAGCCCAGGCTGAAGCGTGACTGAGCCGCGGCCGCGCGCTTCCTCCGCCGAGGTGTCGTACTGTGTGGTCGAGGGCGTTTCCGCCCTCGACCGGCAACCCTGGGGCGACCGGCCACCGCCCTGGGCACCCGCGCGACGCGAGGAGGCGACCGACGTGGAGCGTGCCGCGGCGGCGCAGGACGCGACGTGGTGCATATCCGAGGTGGACATCTTCTGCGACCTCACACCGGCGGAGATGGACGAGATCGGGGCAGCACTTCCGCTGAAGACGTTCGCGACCGGGGAGGTGGTGTACTCCCCGCACACCTCGGTGGAAGTGCTGTTCATCCTCAAGCGCGGCCGAGTGCGGATCTTCCGGGTCTCCGCGGACGGGCGCGCGCTCACCACGGCCATCGTCGTGCCCGGCACGATCTTCGGCGAGATGCCCATCGTCGGCCAGCGGATGTACCAGAACTACGCGGAGGCGATCGACGAGACCGTCGTCTGTGTGATGGGCAAGCAGGACGTCCAACGCTTCCTGCTCGCCGACGCCCGCGTCGCCGCACGACTCACCGAGACCCTCGGCCGCCGGCTGGCCGAGATGGAACGCCGGCTCACCGACACCGTGTTCAAGAGCGTGCCGCAACGCATCGCCAGCACGCTGGTCACCCTCGCCGCCGCCGACGCCCCGACGCCGCTGCGCCGCCGTGGCCCGGTCGTCACCGTGACGCACGAGCAGCTGGCGGCGCTCGTGGGCACGTCCAGGGAGACCGCCACGAAGGTGCTCGGCGAGCTCGCCGACACCGGGCTGGTCAAGCTGGGCCGCGGCCGCATCACCATCCTCGACCTGCCGGGCGTGGAGAACCAGGCCGGCGACTGAGGACGTCAGTCCGGCAACGCCAGCAGCCCGTCGACGACGGTCGGCAGGTCGTCGCCGGTGACGTCGGGAGGCGCGAACACGTCGGCGACCCGTTGTTCCAGCCGGCTGACCCAGCCGGTGACCAGGCCCGCCTGTCGTGCGCCGTGGGTGTCCCACGCATGCGCGGCGACGAGCGCCACCCGGTCCGGCGGCAGGTCGCAGACGCTCGCCGCGTGCAGGTAGACCGCTGCCGACGGCTTCCACCGCTGGACGTCGTCGACGGACAGCGTGCGCTCGACGTACCCGTCCAGCCCGGCACGCCGCAGCAGCCCGGCGGTGGTCTCTGCGGACCCGTTGGTCAGCGTGACGACCTGCACCCCGGCCTCGTGCGCGCGCCGTAGCGCCGGCTCGACGTCCGGGTGCGGGTCGAGCTCACCGAACCCGGCGAGGACCTGCCGGCTCTGCTCGTCGGTGAGCCGGTACCCGGTCACCGTGCCGAGCGCGGCCAGCGCGATCTGGGGGAACGGGCGGTACCCACCGGTGGCGGCGAGCACGAACCCGTCGCGCAGCAGCCGGGTGAACCACAGCTCGAGCACGTGACCGGGCAGCCCGACGTCGGTGATCCGCCGGCGTAGCGGCTCGAGCGGGAACAGCGTCTCGATCACGTCGAACGCGATCGCCGAGGGTTTGTGCGCCATCGCGTCTCCCTTCCTGCGGCTGTTGGCGTCCACTGTGTCACCGCTGCGCGTGGGCGAGAAGATCGTCCACGGACCACTGGTCGTTCGCGTGCACCCCGTACTTGCTCGCCAGCACGCGACCGTCGGTGTCGATGAGGACGTCGGCGGGCAGGCCGAGGTGCGCCTCCCCGGCGCCGATCGCGCCACGTACCGACCGCATCGCCCACACACCACGGACGACGGCCGGCCAGGTGCGCGGGTCGAGTACCGACCGCGGCGCCGCCGCCACGCCGAACTCCACGTACAGCTTCCGTTCCGGGTCGGCGACGACCGTGAGCGGCAGGTCGTCCTGGTACTGCGCGATCGACTCGACGGTGGAGTGGAACACGACGACCTCGTGCACGCCGGCGGCGGCGATCTCGCCGCGCCTGGACATGACCGACCGCAGGTGCAGGTTGCACACCGGGCAGCCGGCGTACCTGCGGAACTGGAGGTGGACCAGCCGGTCGGCGTCCGGTACGCGCACCGGTTCGCCCCACGCCGTCTGTAGCGTGCGTGGGGTCACCAGGTCGCCGGCTTGCACACCGCCACCCTCCCGCGATCCTGCGGATGCGTATGTGAGCGGGCCCACGGTTGCTAGCCGGGCAGGTGTGCGACGACGCGGCGCAGCGGGAGCGGGAGCCTGCGCCCGGGCCGCGCCCACCCGGCCAGCGCCTGCTTCGCCGCGGCGATCCGCTCCTCGTCGACGTCGGGCAGGTAGAGGCTGTCGACCACCAGCTCCGCGTCCGCGGCCGTCTCTACCGCGAGCCGGAAGACCCGCCGCTCGTCGGCGTCGACCGCGAAACCGGCGGCCCGCAGGACCTTGCCCAGGCCGTCGAGCGCCTGCGGGTTCGGCCAGCGCAGTGTGCGTACGCCGAGTGCCCGCAGCACGTGCAGCCACGGCAGTACACCCGTCCAGCTCGCCCGGGCCGGCACCAGCGCGACCAGCCGGCCGTCCCCACGCAGGACGCGGCGCAGCTCGTCGAGCACGCCGTCGAGCGGTTCGAGCACCTGGAAGCACATCGCCGCGCAGACCGCGCCGATGGCTCCGTCGGCGACCGGCAGCACGTCGGCGCGGCCCCGTACGACCGGCGTCCGTCCCCCGGCGACGGCCAGCGCCAGCTCAGCCGCCGACAGGTCGACACCCACCCACGGCACACCCGGCAGCAACGCACGCGTAGGCGCGGACCCGCACGCGAGATCGAGGAGGGGAGCGTCGGCGTCCCGAAGCGGCTCGACCAACCACCGGTACGGATCACCCCCGGCACGCCCAGTCGCCCGCGCCAGCACCCGCTCGGTAACCCCGGCGTGCGCAGCATGAAACCCGTAGAGGTAACCCCGCCAGTCCGCCGCCTGCGCCATGCCACCACCCTGCCAGCCCGCACCGAGGCTGGACGAGCTCCGATCTATTGCAAATAATATGCAACAAGAACCTCACGACAGGAGTGCCATGACGCGCATGGCGACCACCAACCAGGGCTTGCTGACTCTGCGTGCGCACCCCATGGTCGCTCCCCTCTTGCGCGAGACTCGTACTAATGAAAATAGTTATCATCCCGCATATGTCTTCGGAAATCACTCGCCGCACTTTTGGCACGACGCTTCTTGCCGGTTCTGGGGCCGTGTTGCTCGGTTGCGGCGGGCAGGACGGTACGGGTGGGATAGGTCGCCCGCGTCGCGGTGGGCGACTGCGTGCCGCCTTTGCCGGCGCTGGTGCACAGGAGACGCTTGACCCGCATCGCGCCAACTTGTTCGCGGACGCTGCGCGCGCGAAGGCGCTGTTCGACAAGCTTGCCGACTGCGGTTCGGATGTTTCGGCGCAGCCGCGGCTGGCCAAGGCGTGGGAGTCGAGCAAGGACCTGCGCACCTGGCGGGTGACGTTGCGGGAGGCGAGCTTCCACGACGGCAAGTCGGTGCGTGCTGCTGACGTCCTCTACAGCTATCGCAGGATCACCGACCCGAAGCGTGCGTTCCGCGCCAAAGCTGACCTGGAGCCGATCGACCTGGTCAAGAGCCGTGCGGTGTCGGCGCGCGAGATCGAGTTCGTGCTCAAGTCTCCACTTGCGGACTTTCCACAGGTGCTGGCAGCGTTCGGCGCCTACATCGTCCCCGAGGGTGCGGACGACTTCGCCGAGCCGGTCGGCTCGGGGCCGTTCGAGTACGTCTCGTTCGAACCGGGTCGGTCCGCGCTGTTCAAGCGATTCGACGACTACTGGGAGCGGCCCGCGTATCTCGACGAGCTGGAGATCGTGGTGAGCAACGATGAGTCGGGTCGGATGAACGCCTTGGTCGGTGGTCAGGTGGAGTACGCGCACGATCTGACCGCGACGACGGCTCGTGCGCACAAGAAGACCGAGGGCGTAACAGTCGTCAGCCTGCCGCGCAGCGGTATGCATGCACTGGCGATGAAGGTCGATCGCGCACCGTTCGACGATGTCGACGTCCGGCGCGCGATGATGCACTTTGTCGACCGTGAGCAGCTGGTGTCCACGGTCTTGTCCGGTCAGGGTGAGGTGGGCAACGACCTGTTCGGCAAGGGCTACGAGTACTACGCCGACGACGTCCCGCAACGCCAGCACGACGTGGATAAGGCGAAGTGGCACCTGCGCAGGGCCGGGGCGACCAAGTTGGAGGTCACACTACTCACCTCTTCGGTGGCTTCCGGCTTCATCGAGTCGGCATCGCTGTTGAAGGACCAGGCGCGTGCTGCCGGGGTGACGCTGAATGTGGTGACGGGCAACAAGGACACCTACTGGTCGGACATCCTCGACCGCGGAGCGCTCGCCAGCTACCGGTCCGGTGCGATGCCGATAGGGCACCCACATCTCGCAGCGGCTGCTGCGTGACTCGCCGGTCAATGCCACCAAGTGGCAGCGGCCGGAGTTCGATGCCCTCTATGCGAAGGCACAGGCCACCACCGACCGAAGCAAGCGCACCGAGCTCTACGAGCGGATGCAGCGGCAGCTCCACGCCGAGGGCGGGTTCCTGGTGTGGGGTATTGCCGACTGGCTGGTTGCAGTAGCGGACAACGTCGGCGGGGTGAAGAGAGCTCCGGCGAACACCCTCGATTGGGCGCGCTTCGACAACGTGTGGCTGGCGTGAACCTAGGCCGTTATGCACTCGGCAGGCTCGGGTTCGGCCTCTTCCAGGTACTTGCCGTCACTTTGCTGGTCTTCGGCCTCACCGAGGCGTTGCCCGGCGACGCGGCGGTCGCTGCCGCCGGTGACAACCCGTCGCGGGAGACCATCGAGCAGCTCCGGGACCAGATGGGCTTGGACCGCCCCGCCGCCGTCCGTTACCTCGACTGGCTGTGGGGACTGATGCACGGTGACCTCGGACGTTCGCTCGTCGCTCCGCGCGAAGTCAGTGACGTGCTCGCCGACAGCGTCGGCCCATCGCTCGTCCTCGCGGGGTTCAGCCTGGCGCTGCTCGTACCGCTGGCGCTGGCGATCGGTGTCGCGGCCGCGGTCAGACATGGTCGACTGCTCGACCGACTTCTTACCTCGATCACGCTCGCGCTGTACTCCGTTCCCGAGTTCGCGGTCGGTCTGGTGCTGGTCGCGGTCTTCGCAATCAAGCTCGGCTGGTTGCCAGCCACCGCACTCGGTGTCAGCGACGAGCTGATCGGACAGCCGGCAGTTCTCGTCCTCCCTGTGCTGGTCGTCGTTGCTCGACCGGTCTGCTCGTTGGGGCGCTTGGTGCGCGCCGGCGTGATCGACGCTCTCGCGGCCGAGTACGTACAGCACGTGCGGCGGCTCGGCTTGTCCCGTCCGCGGGTGCTGTTGCTGCATGCCCTGCCGAGCGCTGTCACGCCGGCGGTGCAACAACTCGCGAGAACCGTCGACTGGCTGCTCGGTGGTGTCATCGTGGTGGAGGCCGTCTTCGTGATCCCAGGACTCGGCACGGCTCTCGTCGACGCGGTCTCCGCACGCGACCTGCCGGTCATCCAGGCCCTGGCGGTGCTGTTCGCTTGCACCACCATCGTCGTCAACGCTGTCGCGGACGTGGTGGCGTTCCGTCTCACCCCGCGGACGGAAGTGGTGCGATGACCAGGACCTTGCGGCACGCCCTCGGCGCTTGCCTGATCGCCGTCCCGTTGCTGGTCGCACTACTGGGACCGTTCGCGGTGGACGGCCCGACCGAGCGTTCGGCCGCCTTCACCGTTACGCCTGGTACGCCGCTAGGTACGGACTTCGTCGGCAGGGACGTGCTGGAGCAGGTTCTGCTCGGCGGGCGCTCCGTGATCGTCGTCGCGATCGCTGCCACCGTGATTGCGTACCTCATCGGCGTACCGATCGCCATCCTCGCAGCGACGAGCGCACGGCGAAGGATCGACGAGTTGCTGATGCGCCCACTCGACGTAGTACTCGCGATTCCGTCGTTGTTGCTGGTACTCCTGGTTGCCTCGGCCGTCCCCGGCGGCGCCGTGACCCTCACCCTCGTGGTCGCGGTGATAACCGCGCCCGACGTGGCGCGCGTCGCGCGCGCCGCGGCATTGGAGGTAGCGAGCCGTCCCGCGATGGAGGCCATGCGGCTCTACGGCGAGACCTGGTGGCGGCGCGGCGTCAGGTACACGACCCGCGCGCTACTGCGAGTGCTCGCCGCGGACGCCGGGCTGCGGCTGACCGGCGCGCTCTACCTGGTCGCCTCGGCCAGTTTCCTCGGCGTGGGGTTCGCACCGGACGCGTCGAACTGGGCGGTCATGGTTGACCGGAACCGCGCCGGTCTGTTCCTGGCGCCGTGGTCGGTCGTCCTCCCCGCGTTGCTCATCGTGGCGCTGACCGTAGGCACCAATCTGGTGTTCGACTCCGCGCTCGACCGCACCGAGACGCTCCAGCGACGGCCATGGAGGAGGGCATGAGCAACATCGCGGAGTGCGCAGTGGTCGTCGAGAACCTACGGGCCACCGTGGGTGAGCGCACCATCGTCGACGACGTCAGCTTGCGCATCGCCAAGGGCGAGGCGCTCGCGCTGGTCGGTCCGTCCGGGAGCGGAAAGAGCACGACCGCGCGGGCTCTGCTCGGTGAGGTCGGCCGCGGCATTCATCTCGATGGTTCCGTGCGGGTCGTGGGTGAGCGCGTGTCGCCGGACCGGCAACCGGCTGCCGGTCTGGTCGGCTACGTCCCACAGCACCCGGGTGCGGCGCTCACCCCGACTCGCAAGGTGGGCGCGGTGCTGCACGAGGTCGTCGCAAGACACTGCCGAGGGACCCGTAGCTCGACGAGCCAGCACGTACGTGAGGCGATGCTGCGTGCACAGATCACCGAGGTGGACGAGCTACTCGACCGCTATCCACATCAGCTCTCCGGCGGCCAGCAACAACGCGTCGTCCTGGCCCAGATGCTGGCCTGTGATCCATCGGTGATCGTGGTGGATGAGCCCACGACGGCGCAGGACGCATCAGCTAGGCAGCAGCTCGTCGCCGAGTTACGTTCGCTGGCCGACTCCGGCATCGCCCTGCTGGTGTGCAGTCATGACCTCACGGTCGTGAGCGACGTCGCCGACCGGGTCGCAGTGATGTGCTCGGGCGCCATCGTCGAGGACGGGCCGACCGACGTCGTGCTACGAGAACCGAGTCACCAGATCACCCGGCGGCTCGTTGCGTCCCGGTCGGCCACCGAAGCCACCGGCACGGCCGTATCCTCCGCGACCGAGCCGGAACTTCGCGTACGTGACCTGGAGTACCGGCACCGCAGGCGTGGAGCCAGGGCCGTACTGGACGGGTCAACCTGGAGCTGGCACGCGGCGAGAGCCTCGCCGTCGTCGGCCGGTCGGGCAGTGGAAAGACCACCCTGGCCCGCTGCATCGCCGGGCTGGCCGCGCCGACCAAGGGGGCGATTTCCGTCGACGGCCAACCGCTACCCCGACACGCCACCCACCGAACCCACGAGCAGCTCGCCCGGATCCAGTACGTCTTCCAGGACGCACGGTCATCGTTCGTCGAGTACTGGCCAGTGAACGAACAGATAGAACGACCAGCACGGCGACTGCTCCGACTGGACGAGCGGACGGCTCGTCGGCGCGCAACCGCGGCGGTCGAACAGGTCGGACTCGACCCCGAGACGACCCGGCGACGCCCCCACGGGTTGTCCGGCGGCGAACTCCAACGAGCCGCCCTGGCGCGGGCGCTGACCGTCGCACCGTCCGTTCTGCTCTGCGACGAGATCACGACCGGCCTCGACACCGAGACCCAGGCCCAGGTTCTCGACCTCCTCGACGACCTGCGTCGCGCAACCGGCCTCGCCCTCCTCGTCATCAGCCACGACGCCGCAGTGGTCACCCGCCTCTGTGACCGCGTCCTGACCATCGGAGTACGGTGACGGACCCAGGCGTATCAGTGCGCCGGCCACTTTTCGTCGTTGGAGGTCCCGGTCTTGAGCGCGCGTTTCGAGGAACTCGCCTGGCGCGAGACCCCCATGGGAACCATCATCCTGCGGCGGCGGCTCGAACCGTCTCTCAAGGTCGACGTGTACGAGGTGAAGCTCGACGACGAGTTCCTCATGTCGAGCCTGTTCACGGTGGCAGAGATCGAGCTCGCGCACCTCGGACTGGAGGAGGTGTCGGATGCCGACATCGACGTGCTCGTCGGAGGGCTGGGGCTCGGTTACACCGCGCGCGCCGTACTGGAGGACCCGCGGGTTCGCTCGCTGCACGTGGTGGAGGCGCTCGACGAGGTCATCGACTGGCATGCGCGTGAACTGCTGCCCGACACCGCCGGCTTGGCGTCCGACCCGCGGACTCGCTTGGTGGGCGGCGACTTCTTCGCCACGGTGTGCACCGACGTGGGGTTCGATCCCGCCACGCCCGGACGGCGGTTCCACGCCATTCTCGTCGACATCGACCACACACCACGACATGTCCTGCACCCGAGCCACGCCGCGTTCTACACCCGGGACGGCCTAAGGGACCTCACCCGTCACCTCCACCCCGGCGGCGTCTTCGCCCTGTGGTCGGACGACCCGCCTGACGCCGGCTTCCGCGCCGTGCTCGCGGACGTCTTCGAGAGCGAGGAGGCGCACGTGGTCACGTTTCCCAACCCGCTCACCGGCGGCACCTCGGCCAGCACCGTGTACGTCGCCAGCTGACCTGCCACCGACACTGTTCCGTCACGACGGGAGTAGGTGCCTGTGCACCTCCGGCACGACCACGTCCCACACGGCGGGCGGCGGGATCTCGTGCCCCATTCCGTCCAGACGCACGAGCCGGGCTCCTGGGATCATTCGCGCGAGCGCCTCCCCGTGCGGGAGAGGGAACATCGGGTCGTCGGCGCTGTGGAGTACGAGCGTCGGCACACGAATCTCGGCCGGGTCCGCCGAGGCCCCAGGGCCGGCGATGAAGTGGTTCGCCATCGACGATGCCATGTTGCGGCTGCGGCGCACCTCGAGCGTGGCCAGGGCACGCACGCCTGCGTCATCGAACCCGAGCGAACCGGTGTACGGCCGCTCGACGTCGACGCGGTAGTCGATGACCGCGGCCTGGTCGACCCAGTCGATCTCCGGCTCGGGCTCCTCCCAGGTCGCGGCGACCTCGGGCATCGGCGGCGGCAGGGCACCGTGGTCGCCACCTGCGGGGCTGGTTTCGACGAGCGTCAGCGACCGCACCCGACCGGGTGAGCGCACCGCTATGTTCTGCGCGATACCGCCGCCCATCGACATGCCCATCAGGTGCGCACGGTCGATGCCGAGGGCGTCAAGAATGCGCAGTGCATCGGCGGCGAGGTCGTCGCCGGTGTAGTCGGGCTGTCCGGGCGGGGACGTGCTCGATTGGCCGGTATCGCGGTGGTCGTAACGAATCACCTGCCGCGCACCGTCGCCGAGCCGGTCGCAGAACTCGGGGGTCCACCAGTCCATCGACTGGCCACCGCCTGCGACGAGCAGGAGCGCGGGTGCGCCGTCGGGTCCGCGGCGGTCCATCGCCAGCTCGACGCCGTCGAGTTCGAGGATCTCCATCGTGACTCCAGTAGTTGCAACTCGCAATCACTTGGCATCATAGGTATAGTGATTGCGAGATGCAACCACTTCGTGGAGGTGACGTGAGCACCTCACCCCGTTCCGGGTGCGCGATCAACGCCGCGGTCGAAGCGTTCGGTGATCAGTGGACGCCGGTCGTACTCCGCGACATGATCTTCGGTGGCAAGCGGTACTTCCGGGAGCTCCTCACCGGTTCCGAGGAAGGCATCGCGTCGAACTTGCTCGCGGACCGTCTCGCCCGGCTCGTCGACTCCGGCTTGCTGACGCGCGCGGAGGCGCGACGAGGCCAGCGCGCGCGCTACACCCTCACGGAGCCGGCGATCCAGCTCGTGCCCGTGCTAGCGGCACTCGGCTCCTGGGGACTCCGACACCGGGACACGACCCCGCGCCTCGCAGCACGCGCACGCGTACTCGAGGAAGGCGGCACCGAGCTCTGGCACCGCCTGATGGACGAGCTGCGCGTCGCACACCTCGGCTCTCCCGACCCACACCCGGAACGGCCATCGGCGATGGCAGCACTACGGGAGGCGGTCGCGTCTGCGGAAGCCACTCCGCCAACCACCGGCGTCAGAGGCGGTCGCCGGGACTGAGGCGCTCGTGGGCGATGCGGGCTCGCTCGGCCTTGCGTCCGTCGAGGTAAGGCTTGACGGAGTTGTAGTCGGACCACCCGCCAATGACCATGAGATCGTCGAGGTTGCCGCCCGACCCCAGGAACTCGTCGGCGAAGGTGCGGCGGAACCGGTGCGGGTGCACCCCCTGGACGCCAGCCTGTTCGGCGCGGCGTTCGATCATCTGACGGATGCCGCTGGTGGTCATCTGGCTGGTGCGGTGCCCGCGGCTACCCAGCCACAGATACGGCGAATCCGCCCGCGGGTGCGCGCTCCGAGCACGCAGGTACCGGTCGATCGCAGCGGCGGACTTCTTCCCGATCGGGACGAAGTAGTGGTCGCCGCTCTTCTTTCTGATGCGCAGCATGCGTCGCTTCAAGAAGACGTCGGTCTCCTCGTCGTCCTCGGAGTCGTAGCGGAGCCCAGCGAGCGAAGAGATCCGCATGCCGTTGTCGATGAGGATGCGCATCATCGCCAGGTCGCGCCGGTCCTCGAAGGTGTTGCCCTGGCAAGTCCGCAGCAAGGCCGTGAGCTCGGCGTCCTCCAGTGGCATCCGCTGAGTCTTCGGCACGATCGGCCGTTCCACGTACTTCATCGGCGACGGCCCGGGATGCTCGCCCTCGGCGACCAGCCAGTTCCAGAACACCCGCAGGTTCCGGAAGTGAACGTCCGCCGACGCCGGCGACGTACGCTCGCTCTCCGCCGCGAGGAACCCGCGGACGTGCTCGGCCTTCACCCCACACACGTCGACCGGCAGCTGGTTGGCAGCAAGCCACGAGACGAGCGCCCTCCCGGAATCGGTGTACGAACGGATGGTCTGCCTGGACTTGTCGGCAGCCTCCAACGCCAGCTCCCAAGAGGGAATGAGACTCCTCAGCGCCGGCCACACCTGAGCGTGCCGTACACTATCTTCCGGCAGTCCGGAGATGCTTGCCATAGTGAGATCATAAGCTCTATCGTCAGCGTGCGCGCGTGATACAGTGATCTCGTAACCGCAAAACTGCAGGTCAGACAATACAACACAGGCGCTCGTGGCTCAACGGATAGAGCATCTGACTACGGATCAGAAGGTTGGGGGTTCGAATCCCTCCGAGCGCGCCCACGTTTTCCCAGGTCATCAGCTTGCACCTACCGCAGCAGGGCCTTCGTTGTCCTCGTCATCGTCGGTTTGGCCGCATTCTGGCCGTACGTCGGATTGCTGGGCGGCCTCGTCGAGGCGTTCAGCCCAGGTATCCATCTCGTCCGCGTAGAGGTGCCCGTAGAGATCCATCGTGATGGTGATCGAGGCATGTCCGAGAACGCGTTGCACGACCTTGGGTGGCGTCCCAGCAGAGATGTACAGCGACGCGGCGGTGTGCCGTAGACCGTGGATCGTGAGGCCGTCGACCCCGGCGGCCTTGACGGCTGGGATCCAGACAGTACGTCGGAAGTTGGTGAGGCGGAGCGGTCCGCCACGTGGTGCTGTGAAGACATGGGCGTTGAGCTCTCGACCGTCGATGAGCGCCTGTAGATCGGCGCAGAGCGAGGGCGGCAGTGGCACAGTGCGTGCCTGGTGGCTCTTGGGTGTGCCCTCGATGAGCTTGCCCGCGAGATCGGTGTAGGCGCGATGGACGTCGATGCGGCGACGGTTGAGATCGATGTCACGAACGCGGAGTGCAATGGCTTCACCCCAGCGCATGCCGGTATAGGCAAGGGTGCGGATGAAGATGGCGTAGTCCCCGACCTCGGCTGCGAGCTTGGCGACCTCGACGTGGTTGAGGAAGATCCGCTCCCTTGTTGCCTTCGGACGGGGGAGCTTGATTCCGGCAAGTGGGTTGACGTGGAGTCGTCCGGTGCGGATGGCGTACTGGCAGACGGCGGAGAAGACGTAGACGGTCTGCCGGATGTCGGTGGCAGACAGGCCAGCCGAGCCTAGCTCGGTGATCCAGTCGGACACGTAGCCGACGAGCTTGCCCATGGGGATATGTCGCCAGCGAGGGAGGACGCGCCGGTCGAGGAGCCGACGATAACCGTCGCGGGTACGTGGTTTGAGGTGCAGCGTGGTACCGGACCACTCTTCTGCAATGACCCCAAACTCGACTCGTAGTGCGGCAGGGTCGATCCATTCGCCTCGGCTCATGCGTGCTTTCTGGTCAGCGAGCCAGCGTTGCGCGTCGATCTTACGATCGAACGTCTTGTTACGTTCGCGGCCGTCGGGCCCGTAATAGCGGGCGCGCCACCTGTCACCACGTCGGTTGATGCTCATGCGACGGCCCTCTTCTGCTCGTCCAGCCATGCGCGCACGTCGGCAGGGTCGTACCGCAGATGCTTGCCGATGCGCACGGCAACAGGGCCGATGCCGAGATAGCGCCACCTGTAGAGCGTTTCCTTCGGGATATCGAGGTAGCTGGACAAATCATCGGGTGTCCACAACCCTTCCGCGTTCATCATTCTTAGTAGTCCTTCCAATCGAGTGGGGTCCTTCCTGTTGGTGTC
>WHTA01000048.1 GCA_009379825.1 Streptosporangiales bacterium | reverse complement strand
GTACCGAGTTGTTAGTCCTCAGGATCCGCACGGCTCTCTGTCGAGTCGCCCTCCTGAGCCGTCCCGGGATATCGGACAGTGGTGAGAGGTTAGATCACTGATGTATGCCGAGACCGCTACGAGGACAGTGGTCAACACCGTCGCTACCTTGTGGCGAAGTATCGAGCGAGGTATTGAAAGAGTCATCCGACTCTCCCTTCGATGCACGAACACCGTATCTCGCCTCCGTTCGACGCGTCGCGTACGAACGTCGGTGGTCACTTGCCCCCGAAGAGCGGTATCAGAGTCGACGATGACTAAATCAGATACTGATTCTAGAATCAAGTCCTAGTGCGGTCAACACGCGTGCCTCGTCGCGGAGACTTCTGCCCGTCCGCGGAACGGCGGCAACACCCACGTGCCGGCTCGCCAGGCAGGCGGCGACGCCGAGATAGCCGTGAAAACTGCGAAGGCCCGGTGGTAGCCCGTCACGAGCTGTCCCACGGCGGCGTCCCAAACGCCCGCGACGGTGCCGGAGAGGGAACCACCCCACAAGTCCTCGGCGAGCGGACCGGTGACGATGGCCAGCCCGAGGGCAAGCGCATGGACGTGCCCGCCCAACCGACACGCGCTACAACCTGGCGGCAGCTCGTCCGCGAAGGGCCACCGAGTGTCCTGGCCGAGATGCTCGGCATCTCGGCTGCCACCGCCATGGGCCACGCGGAGCTCGCCGGCGCCGACTTCCTGCGCTACGCACGCCCAGACGTCAATCGAGCAACGCTAAACTTCGACACGTAGACCCGCCCCAGACACGTGGACCAGCGGGTCTGCTTCTCCGTCACCCATCCGGTAGTGCCACGTGTCGATCATCTCCGGGTATGGCCTTTACGATAAGCCGCTATGACTGCACTGTCCTGTCCGGGGGGGTGATCAGTCGTGCTTCGTGCCGAGGACGATCGAGTAAGGACGGGACTGGTGCACTCCGTCGGAGGTTCGGTGGCCTTCGAAGAATTCGACGAAGACGCGGTGCAGCTGGCCTCTGCGGCCGGGGTCGAGCGACTCGGCGAGGGTTCTTGTCGGGCCGTAGACGGTGGAGAAGAGCTGCCAGATCTCCTCGTCGGACTCGCCGCGCTGCGGCGCGTCGCCCGCTTCGAAACGAAGGTCGAACGCCGCGCCGAGCAGGTTCTCGACATGTTTCCGATCGCCCCAACGGAACGGCGAGCCTGCGCCGGGCGGCGGCGCCATGAAGGGCGCCATCACCATGAACATGTCCACTACCCCCCCGATCCGGGCTCCAATGCGCGAGTCCGAGCCGACCACCAGCCCGGCACACCCGCGTGAGCTCGCGTGCGACGGCATGGTCCGGCGCGAACATCGAACCGATGCTCGACACCACGACGTCGAACTCGCTGTCCTCGTAGGGCAGTAGCTCGGCGTCACCGACCTGGTAGCTGATCGCGAGGCCCTCCTCGGCAGCGATCCGTTTGGCGGTCTCGATCAAGGCGGGCGCGAGATCGACACCGGTGACGGTCGCGCCGGCGCGGGCGAGCCGCACCGCGATGGCACGGGCGAGATGATCGACCAGCGATGCGTAATGCTCCGGCAGCCGCTCATAGGGGCCGAAGCCCCAGATGACGCTCTGCTTCTTCTTCAGCTCCTCGGAAGCCACGACAGCTCCTACTCAGCTCTCGGCGGTCTTGCGTGCCAACAGCGAGATGCTCTTGACCCCGTAGGTAGACGTGGCGTTGCGCGCGCTCGGCGAGATGAAGGCATAGGGGTTGGTGCGCACCTGTTCGACGCGCAGCCCGGCAGACTCGATCGCGTGCCGGTAGGCGTCCTCCTGCGCGGCGCCGCCGATGCACGACGCCCACAGGTCCACATTGCACACGATCGACTCGGTCAGCTGCCGCTCCGTGACGATATCGGCGATCGCCAGCGCATGCCCTCACCCGACGACCAAACCGCCCTCCGCATCGGCGACAACATCCCCATGCTGATCACCCGCCGCACCACTACCGACGAGGCCGGACGGGTGCTGGCGATGGAGGAGACCCGCTACACCGCCGACGACACCCAGCTGACCTACACGTTGACGCCGGTCAAGCAGACGGGTCGCGCCCGTTGAGCACATCAAGTGATGGGAGCCTTGTGATGTCCGCGAACCCGCCGATGCCGGCGTCTCGCCGGTCCCCCGCGACGAGGCGCCGAGTGCGCCGACCGTACGGTTGCGTGGTGCGGTGCCGGAGACCAGTGTGGTGGAGGCGGGGAAGCACCGCACGCCGCGTACCCAGCAGCTGCACGTGCAGCAGACCAGCCGTGACGGCAAGACCGTCCCGGACACCTACTACACCCGGACGGCTAACGTGACCGACGTGCTCATCGTCTCCGCGCGGTGACTACGCTCCCGAGCAGCTCACCATGCGCGGACGCGAGTACGCCTGGCTGGATCCAGCGGATTTCCCGCAACAGCTGAGCATGCCCGCATAATTCGACACGGCGCTCGATACCGCATGGTGGGTCCACAGGGTGGACGGCGACAGTGCGTTCACACTGGACGGTGTGCGGTCGGTGTACTACAGGCGTCCCGGCGACTTCGCCATGCCCGAAGGGTTGTCCGGTCCGGAACTGCGGTTCTCGCGGTCCCAGGCCCGCGTCGGCGTCGGCGGCGTCCTCGGTCGCTGCCAGCGCGATGGGTCAATCACCCGTCCGCGCTCGCCGATGCCGAGTACAAGCCACGGCAGCTCGCTCTCTCGCCGCGTCTGCTGCGATGAACGTCCCCCAGACGCACCACGATCGACCTCGACCCCGAGCTCACCAGCATTGTTGGTGACCGGCTAACTGGCCTCGACTACCAACCACCATCGTCACCGGCGACGGCTACGCAGGTGTGGCGGGCCGTGGTCCCTACGACGCGATCCTGGCAAAGTACGCTGTCTCCCATATCCCGTCGGAATGGAAACGTCAACTCGCACCCACAGGTAGCTCGTCGCACCCTGGCCGGCCCGCACGATGCCGCGCTCATGGTCAGCACAAAGACCAGCTCCGACGAGGTCACCGGTCGATTCGACGCGCACCGGTGAGCTTTATGCCGCTCCGCTCGGACCTCACCAATCCCCTCGCTGGTGGCGGCATACTCGGTATCCCCGCGACGGGTATGACCCACGACGGCATCACCGACGTCGACCCCACCCAGCTCCTCGACCCCGACGACAACCTGGTGCATTTCCTGCACCTACACCTGCCCGGGCTTATGCTCGGTACGAGCGACCATCCCCGGCTCGGCAAGACCGTCACCGTCGCCGATGTAGCGAGCCTCGCGCAAGCAGCGCTCACGCCAAAAGCTCCCGCGTCATGGCCGGTGCTCCAACGAGCCAGTCACCCACCGTGGGACACGCCCGAACACGCGGTACGGCGGTGGCATGCCCTCGACCGGCCGCACCGCACCCGGTAGAGCATCACCGCGCTCGAAGCGACCGAGAACCGGTACGTCTGGCTCGATCATCCTGCGAGCGATCACTCGTGGCCTATGCCACTGTAGAAGCCACGTGCTTGTCATATTGAGCGTGCTGCCAGATAGCCTCGATGTTCGTGGCTGATCGATCGGACAGGAACACGCTCACACCGGACACGGCGCTGGCCAAGCTCACGGCGGCATGCGAGCAGGTAAGCGTCGACTCCACAGGTGCAGAGTTGCTGCGTATGGGCTCGAATGCGGTTTTCCGGTTGCCGGACCGTGTGGTTGCCCGCGTCGCGCGGGACGGCTCGGAGCGCGTCCGCACGGGGGTTGAGGTGGCGCGCTGGCTGGAGTCGGAGGGATTCCCGGCGGTGCGGGCTCTGCCCGTCGAGCAGCCGGTGCTGGTCGGTGGAACCCCGGTGACGTTCTGGGTGTCGGTATCCGAAGAAGACGAGTATGCGACGGTCGTAGAGGTGGCGGAGATCGTCCGTGACCTGCACAAACTGTCACAGCCGGCGACACTGGAACTGCCCGAGCTGGACCCGTTCATTCGGGGCGCTCAGCACATCGAGAGCGCGCCGGCAGTCACCGACGGCGACCGCGCCTTCCTGCGGGAATGGCTGAGCAGTCTCCGCGAGCGCTACGACCAAGCGTCGTTCGAACTGCCCACGGGTGTCGTCCATGGAGACGCGAGCATCGGCAATGTCGTCCACGACCGCGACGGCCGACCGGTCCTGATCGACCTCGACGGGTTCGCGGTCGGACCTCGGGAGTGGGACCTGGTGCTGACCGCCTTGTACTACGAACGGTTCGGCTGGCACTCCACCGAAGAGTACGAGGCGTTCGTACGGACGTACGGATACGACGTACGATCCTCACCTGCCTACGAGATGCTGTGTGACCTACGAGAACTCCTGATGGTGACGTGGCTGGCGCAGAAATCCGGCGAGTCGCAGCGAACGGCTCGGGAGGTCAGCAAACGGGTCCACGCACTACGCGCCGGCGGCTCACGCAAGGACTGGTCGCCGTACTGACCGCACTGTCATGGGACCGACTCGTCGGTCTGCTGCCAGAGCGGGTAGTCCTCGACCTGCTCGATGAACTCCCGGACGACGGCGCTGGCATCGTCGGTGGGCAGGTTTCGGCGGAAGTCGTTGACGTAGGCCAGGCAGCGGCGGGAGTCGAGCTGTTCGCCGAGCCGCAGTGCTCGTAGCGCTGTCGTGGTCGCCAGCTCGTACTCACCCTCGGCGCGGTAGGCGTCGGCAGCCACCATCTCTGCGAAGAAGTCACTGCGCGGTCCGCAGCCACCGTCGACGGACCGTTCAGCGTACCGCGCTGCCGCCGCCGTACGCCCGAGGTCGCGGATGCAGTGCCCGATCTCCGCGTACAGCTCGCGCTGGTCGAAGTAGCTGATCCACGCGGGCATGTCTGCGTCTTCCCGTTCCAGTGCAGATGTCGCATTCGTGAGCGCCTGGTCACAGCCGCGCGCCTCGCCAAGCCCGGCAAGTGCACGTGCCTCCATCGCGTATACCTGAGCCTGCTGCGTCATGCTCATCGTGGCGGACGCACCGAGCAGCGCTGCCCTTGCGAGGTTCGCGGCATCGCGTGCGTGCCCGAGGTAGGTCGCTTGGTGGCTCATGGCAGAGAGAACGGTCCCGGACAAGGCACGGCTGCCGCTATCTTCGGCCAGACCGACCGCTTGGACGAAGTACCGCTGCGCCAAGCCATGGCGACCCGCATCGTAGCTCATCCACGCGCCAAGGAGCGTCGCCTCAGCAGCGGCGGCGAACAGGCTGCGTCCGACGCGCTCGCTGAACACACCATCGAGCAACGGTGTCAGCGTTCCGTGTAGGAATGAGACCAGCGCGGCGCGAGCATAGCCACCGCCACGGGTGGCGTCCAACTGACTGAAGAGCTCGACACTGGCGCCGAATGCCGAAACGTCGGAAGCGCCGACACGCCGCCGTTTGACGATGGTTGCCGCCGAGTCGACACCAGCCAGCTCAACGGCGCTTCCTGCCACGCCGTCCCCTGGGCTGGTCGGTCGAGCATGGAGGCCCTATCGATGTCGGCGCGCAGAAGGCGTTCGAGCGTCGTTACGGTCTCGACCGTCGTCGATGGGTAGACCAATCCGAAACCTGGCGGTAGGTCCGCCGTGTGGCCGAACCCGACATCGGCAAGGGTCACCTCTCGCCCGAGTTCGGCGCTCAGCGCCTCCGCGACGTACGCCGCTGCACGAGGAGCACGGACCTTCCCGTTCAACCAGCGGCTTACCGCTGTGTGGTCCGTGCTCAGTTGCTCGCCGTCTCGCGGACCAGCCGAGCCAATCTCTTGTTCGAGCAGCCGGCTTCGCGCATGACGGCAGCAAGACGCTCATTCACGTTCGCAGCAGCCACCCCCACTGCACATTTGCGCCCCCGTTTGCGCCCTCCCGGAAGCGCCTCCCACATCCGACGATGTGGAACCACAGTAACCGCACCCGAACGCTTAGTCGAGAAAGGAGGACGCCGTGCTCGTCAACACGGCGGAGGCCGCCAGTTCCGTCGAAGACATCGTCTGGGACGACGGCGGTGCCGACGGCCCACTCGCTGGGTCAACGGGTGTTCGGTCATGTGAAAAGCGTGGTGGGGCGGTCGCCGCGATGCCCCTGGGCCGGCGGCTGTCCTGCCTTCCACTCAAGGGGGTGACTGACGGGATGGGTGGTGACGGTGCAGGCGGTGACGGCGTGATGGACGCGGATCACCTCGCTGCGATCTACGCGCAGCGGCGCGCTGAGCGTGCGGAGCTGACCGGTGACCAGCTCGCCGTCTTGGACGCGCTGTGGCGCGCACAACGCGCCGGAGAGGTGACTGCGACCGACGCCGCCGAGATCGAAGCGGTGATCCGCGACGGCCGCGTGCACGGCGCCCGGAAACGCCTGACCAACGCACGGCGCAGCAGCAAGGCTGCGCCGCATTAGAGCCGGGTCGGGTTCGTGCCTGGTAGCCCCGATGCCGGGTACGGACCCGACCCTTCCCCGCCGGTGTGACCCACCCGACGGTGCCCCGAGATCGAGAGGAAACCAGATGGACGAGCTGCAGAAAGCCGAGCTGTACGACGTCGACCTGACCAACGCGACGTGGCGGAAGTCGAGCTTCTCGAACCCGCACAACTGTGTCGAGGTCGCGCTGATCGCTGGTGGCGTGGCGGTGCGGGACTCGACGAACCCGCAGGGTGACCCCCTGGTGTTCGACAACGCCGAGTGGCGGGCGTTCGTCCGCGGCGCGGCAGCAGGCGAATTCGCCTGACCGCCGCGCGCTGGTGTGGTGACCGGTACACCCGCCCGCCCTGCCGGTCACCACACCATCGGGCGTGGCGGTCACCAGGGTGGACCTGGTGACCACTACGCCGACCGCCCGAGGAACGGACCACCAACACCGGCCCGCGACGCGCGGTCAACGTCGAGCGGCCCCCGAAGACACAGCCGGCCCACCCGACACCTTGCACGGACCCGGGTGGGCCGGTGGGAAACCTCGCGGGGTTCCCCGATGCCGATGGTATCGGGGAACCCCGCGCTGCGCTGGTGGCGTGTCGGCTCCCCACCTGGAACACGTGTGAGGAGCCCCCGGAACATGACGACGCACGACGAGTCACCAAACAACCAGAAAGCCGAACCGTTCGAGGCCATGATCGGGGACACGGTGTTGCGCCTGGTGACGGCGGACAACCTGCCCTCGGTCTACGAAGCCTTCGACATTGCCCAGCACGTCGCCAGGATGCTGGTGGACCGACTCGTCCAGGCCGGCTACCCGGTGCAGTGCCTGAAGGTGGTCGCCCCCAGCGTGCGTGACGACGGCCGCCCGGTGGTGTGGGTGCATGTCGACGACTCCGACAACGCCCATGCCGGCCTGCTCCCGACCGGTGGTGCAGGCCCGCCGCCACCGCCATAGCGCGCCAGCCAACCGTGCGGCAGCGAATTCCTCGCCGCCGCACGGGACATGCACGACGCACGGCGACGCAGCACGCGTTGGGCAGGACCCAGGGCAACATGGGGACCTGTCCACGTGCCGGTGGGCCGGTGACAGCTACCGGGACTTCTCGGCGTCCTCGAGGACGATCCGGTTGGGGTCGAACCGGCGGGGCGCATGCGGGTCGGCGGGCATCACGAACAGGCGGCGGCCTTGGAGGGCGCGGCGGATGAGCTTGCGTTGTTCGTCGGTAGTGGCATCGTTCCACCGCCGCTCCCACTCCGCGCGCGACGCGTTGATCTCCTCCGCCGAGATCGGACCGGCCGCGCTCGCCTGGCCGAGCGCGGCCCGCTTCTCCTCGAGCGCGGCCAGGCGCCGGTCGAGCGGGCCGACGGCCGCATCGTGCCGGGCCAGGCTGATCTCACCCCTGCCCAACCGGCTCGCGAGCTCGATGGTGGTCTGCTCGATCTCGGCGATCTCCGCGTCCAGCTTCTCCTTCTCACTGGCCACCTGCCGCGCCGCCTTCTGGACACTCGCGGCATGCCGGGGGTCAGCCAGGATGGCAATCACCAGCCTCTCGACATGCTTGTCGAGCGCCCGCTGATCGACTGTGAGCTTGCCGCAGCCACTGTTGGTGGGATGCGGGCGAGGCTGACAGTTGTACACCCGTCGGATCCCACCATCCTCCGGATACGGCGGCAAATGGCTGCGCGCGCGACCCGACAGTGTGCGCTGCCGGCACCTGCCGCACCAGACGATGCCGGTGCAGAGATAGACATCCGACGCCGGGCGACCCCGACGCCGCAACGCGTACAACGCGACCACGCGCTCGTAGTCCGCTTCGCTGATGATCGGCTCTCCCGGCAGCCTGCCCACCACCTCACCCTCGTAGGTGACTAGGCCGGCGTTCGCCGGGCGGAGCATGACGTTGTCGAATCCCGTTTGTGTCCAATGCCCACCGGTGGACGTCAGAATGCCTTGCTTGTTCAGCTCGTTGATCATGCTGTGTCGACTCTCCCCGGCCAACAGACGCCTGGTTCGGTCGCGCAGGATCTCTCGCTCCCGCTGCACTTGCTCCTCCGACACCGGTTCCCCGGTCCTGAGATCCTTACCGGGGAACCCGAACCCCCGCCACGACGCGTTCGACTCGCCCTTCATTGCCTTGAGTCGCTTGCCGCGCTTGACCTTCGTCGACAACCGGTCGGAGTAGTACGCAGCACTGACCAGCTGTTCGCGGAACGCCTTCTTCCCGTTCGCCGTCGTCAAGTCGTACTCACCCTCCGAATCGAGCACGACCAGACCACGCTCAGCGGCGGCGATCAACCGCTCACCCTCGATCGGACGCCGGGATAACCGCTCCAAGTCGAACACCACCACACCACCGGTCGCCCCTGACTCCAGGCGCTCCATCAACCGGTCCCAATCCGGGCGCTTCACATTCGGGTTCCACGCCGACCGCCCCGAATCGATATGCACCTCACCGACCACGGCGCCGCGTTCGGCAACCCGTAGCTTGCAGTCGTCCACCTGCCCCTCGGTGGAGCGCTGTCGGTCATCGCCGACCCGTGAGACCCGCGCGTAGATATCGAGTACAAGACCCGTGGTCTTCTTCCGACTTGCCATCGCTGACCCTCCTCGGCTAGGGTCAGTTTATACATTGCCATTCAGATAGGCGGGTGCGGCCGCTGCACCGGCTTGGGCTCGGCGATCGCGTGCACGAGCTGGTAGTGCGCACCGGCGAACGTCGTGCGTTCCTCCGTCCACAGCGAGCGGATCACCTGGCAGGACTCGTCGAGCCAGTCGGCCCGGTCACGTGCCGTGCCGAACGGCAGGCCGAGCATGGTGTGCTCGTTCTCCGCCCACGCCGAGCCGATACCGAACTCCAGCCGGCCGCCGGACAGGTGGTCCACGGTCACCGCCGCTTTGGCGAGCACCGCCGGGTGCCGGTACGTGTTCCCTGCGACCGAGCAGCCGAGCCGCGTCCGCGAGGTCAGGGCGGCCATGCCGGCGAGCATGGTCCACGCCTCGAAGATGTCACCGTCCTGGCGCGGGCCGAGGGTGGCGAGATGGTCCATGTTCCAGCAGTGGTCGAAGCCCGCCTGGTCGGTGAGCTGCCAGACGGCACGGAGCTGCTCCATGGTCGCCTGCTGGCTGAGCTTGAGGCCGTATCGGATCGAGGTCATCAGCCGAGCGTAGTGCCGAACAGCAGGCCGAGCAGGTACGTCGCGGTCGCTGCCCCGTAGCCGATCAGCAGCTGCCGCAGGGCACGGCGCAGCGGCGGCGCGCCGGAGAGCAGACCGACGACGGCGCCGGTGACGAGCAGTGCCAGCCCGACGAGCACCGCGGCCGTCCCGGCCGCGACCAGGCCCTCGAACCCGACAAGGAACGGCAGCACGGGGATCAGCGCACCCGAGGCGAAGAAGCAGAAGCTCGACACCGCGGCCCGCAAGCCGGTGCCGACCGCCTCGTGCACGTCGCCCGCCTGCTCGGCACCGGCGGAGACGCCGGCGTCCCTGCCGTGCGCGGTGATCACCTCGTTGGCCTTCGCCTCCGCCTCAGCCTCGGCCATCCCGCGCGCCCGGTAGACGAGCGCCAGCTCGTTCGCGTCGATGTCCAGGTGCGACACCGCGGCACCGGTGTCCGGGCTCGGCGCGGACGCATCGAGCAGCTCCCGCTGCGAACGCACCGACACGTACTCACCGGCACCCATCGACAGTGCACCGGCGAGCAGGCCGGCCAGGCCGGTCAGCAGGATCGTCTGGTTGGAGACGCCGCTCGCCGCGATCCCCATCACGAGCGCCAGGTTGCTGACCAGCCCGTCGTTGGCGCCGAACACCGCGGCCCGGAACGTGCCGGACAGCCGGTTCCGGCCGCGGGTGGCCAGGCCACGCACGACCTCCTCGTGGATCTGCTCGTCGGCGGCCATGCTCGGCGTCGCGTGCACGTCGCTGCTGTACGGCGACCGCGCCTCCGCGCGCTGCGCGAGCGCCAGCACGAACACCGACCCGAACCTGCGGGCGAGGAAGCCGAGCAGCCGGGTGCGGATCCCGCCCTTGCGCGGCATCCCGACCTCGTCGCCGAGCAGCTCCAGCCAGTGCTGCTCGTGGCGCTTCTCGGCCGCCGCGAGCGCAAGCAGGATCGCCCGCTCCTCACCCGTCCGCCGGCGGGCGAGATCCCGGTAGACGGCGGCCTCGGCCCGCTCATCGGCGAGGTACTGCCGCCAGCGCTTGATCTCGGCGGGGCCGGGTTGCGGGCGCGGGCTCGCCGGGTGGTCGCCGATCGACTTGGCCGCGGGCATCGTCCTCCTCATTGCCCTGACCGAGGAGAACGGCCGCGTCCCCGGTCAGTGCCGACTCGTGCGACGGTAGGTCGTGACTGCCTGACCGAAGGTCTCGCTCGCCCTGCGTGCGGGTGGTGCACCGGGCCTGCCGGCCAGTGTGTCGACGCACCTCCGTCACCAGCCGCTACGGCCCGGCGACGGGAACTACTCCCCTTCGGCTACCCATCGTAGCTGGTGGCGACGGCTACCCGACCGGGGACGGCCCCCGTCAGGACGCACACCGCGGACGCCGCCGGCGTCTTCGGTTAGACTTTTTGTCCGACTCGGCACCTCGCCGAGACCCACCCGACTCTCGTTCTGGAGGACTGCGCGTCATGGCGACGTTGCCGGCCACCGACCCGCCCACCACGGCCGCACTGCCGGACATCGGTAGACCGTGCGTGCTGCTGAAGGTCGGCGAGATCGTCCTCAAGGGCCGCAACCGCAAGATGTTCGAGCGCAAGCTGCGCAACAACCTGCGGGTCGCGCTCGACGAGGTCGGACCGGTCACCATCAGGCAGCGCTACGGCGTCGTGCTCCTCGAGCCCGGCGAGGGCGTCGACCCGCTCGCGGTCGCGCAGCGCGCCAAGCACGTCATCGGCCTGGTCTGGGTGCACCCGGCGGTACGCGTCGCGAAGACGGCCGAGGCCGCCGCGGACGCGGCCGTCCAGCTGCTCGCCGGCCGCACGAAGGGCGCGTTCACCGTGCGCGCCCGCCGCAGGGACAAGCGGTTCCCCATGACGTCCGGCGAGCTGGCCGCGTACATCGGCACCGAGGTGCAGCGCGCGCACGACATGCCGGTGAACCTGTCGCACCCGGACATCGAGGTACGCGTCGAGGTGGACCACGACGAGATCCTCGTCTTCACCGAGGCACTGCCAGGCCCCGGCGGACTGCCGGTCGGGGTGAGCGGGCGGGCGCTCGCGCTGTTGTCCGGCGGCATCGACTCCCCCGTCGCCACGTACCGGATGATGCAGCGCGGCCTGTGGTGCGACCTGCTGCACTTCTCCGGCATGCCGCAGACCGGGCCGGAGTCGATCTACAAGGCGTACGCGGTGCAGCGGCTGCTCGGCAAGTACGCCGCCGGGCTGCGGCTGTGGGTGATCCCGTTCGGCAAGGCGCAGCAGCAGCTCGCGTCCGCGGGCACCGGCCGGCTGCAGATCATCGCGCAGCGCCGGATCATGCTGAAGACCGCCGAGCAGCTCGCGCACCGCGAGCGCCTGCAGGCACTGGTCACCGGCGACTGCCTCGGCCAGGTCAGCAGCCAGACGCTGTCGAACATGACGACGCTGCACGACGCCGTGCAGATGCCCGTGCTGCGGCCGCTCGTCGGCTACGACAAGGTCGAGATCATCCGGGAGGCGCGCAAGCTCGGCACCCTGGCGATCTCCGAGCTGCCGGACGAGGACTGCTGCTCGCTGCTCACCCCGCCGTACGTAGCCACCAGCTCCAAGCCGGCGGACCTACGCGAGATCGAACGCCGCGTCGACGCCACCGACATGGTCGACGCACTCGTCGAAAGCGCCCAGCTCTACGAGGTGGAGTCCCCCGCGCCCACGACCTGACCGGACCGCGGCCGGGTACGCATGACCTCCAGCTGTTCGCCGCATTGCTCGCAGTGCGCGAGCCGACGGCACAGGGCAGCGCCGAACTCGCTGTCGATGACCACCCGCTCGCTGTGGCAGCGCGGGCAGTCGAACGCACCGTCCGCGTCCGGCACGGCGATCCCCACGTCGGCCAGCCGGGCGCGACCGAACGCGGTAATATCGCGCGTCGACCACACCGCCGCCGCGGACCAGACCACGTGCACCTCGGCGACATGTTCCCGCTCGACCTCTACCGCAAGGTCATCGACGTGAACCTGGTCGGCCTCTTCGACACGGGGATGCTGGCCGCGGCGAGCGACCAGCTGCGTGAGCGGCTCTCCGACATCCACGTCTTCCCGAAGCGCCTCGGCCTGCCCACGGACTTCGCGAAGCTGGTGAGGAGCATCGCGGAGAACCCGATGATCAACGGCGAGACCATCCGGCTCGAGGCGGGCACCAGGCTCGCCCACGGCTAGGCAACGAACGCTGCGTTCAGCCGCTGCTGGAGGTCGATGTCGGCCCACATCGGGTGTTGCGGGGCGGCGTTGGAGCACACCAGGGTGCCCCACGCGCCTACGCGGGCGGACTCGGCGACTGCGCGTTCGCAGAACGCGGCGCCGACGGGGCCCTCCTCGAACGTGCCGAGCAGCGGCGTGTAGCCCACCCAGCCCTCGCCGAACACCAGCGGTATCCCACGCGGCTGCGCCCAGTCGCGGGCCACGTCCAGCCACATGGTCAGCTTCTGCTCCATCGCGATCCGGTGCTCGCCGTAGTGGTCGTAGAGCCACCGGTCCCACTTCACCGGATCGCACCAGTCGTGCGCGTACAGCTCCCTGTGGCGCATGATCGTCGCGCGCATCCGCCACCGGTCGGGCTCAGGCGGCAGCCATTCCTCCAGCGGCGGCGCGCCGCCGCGCAGCAGCTCCCTGTGCAGCCGCTGTTCGTCGAACGGCTCGTCGTCGCGCAGGTGGTACGTCGAGATCAGCTCGTCGAGCACACCGTAGACGTACGGGTGGAACACGGCGACGTCGACGTTCTCCGGCAGGTGCCGCATGTGACCGACGGGCACGCCCGCGTAGTTGGCGGTGACCAGCTGCCCGGGGTGCCGCTTCTTGAACCGCTCGATGCCGCCTTCGAGCAGCGGCCGCAGCACCGGCAGCGCGAAGATCCGGTTGTCGGCGACGTCGGTGAGCTTGCCGACCTGCACCTCGTTGTGCAGCTCCACGAACGCGACCCTGTCGTCGAGGCCGTGCTCGGCGAGGAAGTCCACCAGGTCGGCGAGCGCGTCGGCCAGCGCCGCCGGCCGGTCGTGCGGCGCGACGGCGGCGAGCGCGTCCGCCCACGCGGGGCCGTCGAGGAAGCACGGGCTCTGCTGGTACTCCCAGCTCGAGACGATCAGGTAGCAGTCGTGCCTGCGCGCCGCGGCGAACAGGTCGAGCAGGTGCTGCCTGCCGTCGAGCGTCGCCGTGCCCTTCACGTCGTACCACCGGGTGCGCTGGCCGTACTCACCGCCGAGCGGCGTGAACGTCAGCGCCGACGGGTCGATGCCCGTACCGAACAGGAGGTACGGCATCGCGCAGATGCGGATCGTGTTGTAACCGCGCCGCACCGCCTCCGCGAAGCAGCCGTCCAGGTCCGCGAACGCGTCGCCCGGTGCTGTACGGACGTACCAGGAGAAGTCCCACAGCGTGACGGTGAGCCGCTCGGGCAGGTGATCGGGAACAGCTGTGCGCATACCTGTAGTGCCTCTCATTTCGTGGAGCCGACGAGTAGTCCCGACACGAAGTGCCGTTGGAAGGCGAAGAACACGATGGCTGTGGGGAGCGCCGCGATCAGGGCGCCCGACGCCACCACGTTCCACTGCGTCACGTAGCTGCCGCCCAGGTTGACCAGTGCCGCGGTGATGGGGAACTTCGCCTGCGACTGCAGCACGGTCAACGCCCACAGCAGGTCGTTGTAGATCCACGTGGTCGCCAGCGCGGCGAGCGCGGCGAGCGCGGGACGG
Source organism: Streptosporangiales bacterium (assembly GCA_009379825.1). Lineage (NCBI taxonomy): Bacteria > Bacillati > Actinomycetota > Actinomycetes > Streptosporangiales > Streptosporangiales bacterium. Next base: position 30,488 of record WHTA01000048.1, on the reverse strand, counting down.
CTCAGCGGCATGACCACCCGCCAGTACACCTGCGCCGTCGACGCGCCGTCCACGATCGCCGCCTCGGTGATCTCCCGCGGGATGCCGCGCATGAACCCGTGCAGCACGAACGTGTAGAAGCCGAGCCCGAACCCGACGTGGATCGCGACGAGCCCGAGGATCGTGTCGTACGTGCCGATGTTCTCCGACATCTTCGCTACCGGGATCAGCAATACCTGCGGCGGCAACAGGTTGCCCGCAAGCATGAGCAGCAGCACGACCTTGCGGTACGGGATCTCGTAACGGCTGAGCCCGAACGCCGCCATCGAGCCGAGCAGCAGCGACACCGCGACGGCGGGCGCGGTCAGCAGGATGCTGTTGAACAGCGCCTGTCCGAGCTCGACCTCGGTGAACGCGGCGAAGAACCCATCGAGCGTGAGCGAGCGCGGCAACGAGCCGAGCCCGTTCGCCGCCAGGTCGTCGAACGAGCGCAGCCCGACGAGCACGACGAAGATGATCGGCGCGACCCACACCAGCGTCAGCGGGGCCAGCACGGCGTGGAACAGCACGCCCCCGCCGCGGCGGTGCCCTGCGTGCCTGCCGGCCGCCGCCGCCATCAGATCGCCTCCTGCCGCGATCCCCGCACCAGGTACGTGATGATGAAACCGATCGCGAGCACGAAGATCACGATCGCCAGCGCCGACCCGTAGCCGAGGTTCAGGAACGTGAAGCCGTGCTGGAACATGTATGTGCTGAGCAACTCGGTCGCGTGGTACGGGCCACCCTGGGTCATCGCCCAGACGAGGTCGAACGTGCGCAGCGAGTCGATCACCGTGACGGCGAAGACGACGGTGTTCACCCCACGCAGCTGCGGCAGCGTCACCTACCTGAACCGCTGCCAGGCGTTCGCGCCGTCGATGGCCGCCGCGTCGTCCAGCGTCGGGTCGCATCCCTTCAGCCCGGCCAGATAGAGCACCATCAGGTAGCCGACCTGCCGCCAGACCGCGGCGATCAACACCGCGCCGAGAGCGGTGTCCGGGTCGGCCAGCCACTGCCGCGTCAACGAGCCCAACCCGAGGCCGCGCAGGACGGAGTCGATCGAGCCGTCAGGCGCGTACAACACCCGCCAGAACAACCCGGTCACCGCGAGCGAGAAGACCATCGGCACGTAGATGGCACTGCGGTACAGGCCGACGAGCCTGCGGGGGCGGTTCAGCGCCATGGCGAGAGCGAGCCCGATCAGCACCGACAGCCCGCCGAAACCGACCAGCCAGATCGCGTTGTTCAGCAGCGCCTGCCGGAAGACTGCGTCGGTGACGAGCTGCCGGTAGTTGTCCATGCCGACGAACTTCGGTGCACCCGTACCGTTCCACTTCGTCAGCGACAGCCAGAAGCTGTTCAGCGCGGGCCAGAACACCCAGATCGCCTCGACCACGAACGGGATCGCGACGAACACCCAGACGCCGCGCGGCACCTGGCCGAGCCGACGGATGAGCGAACCGCGGTCGGTAGCCGCGGCAGCCCGTTCCGTCATTTGTCGCGCACCCGCTCAGCCGACTTCTGCCACTCCGCGAGGATCGCGTCCACCTGGTCGGGCCGGTCGAGGAACTTCGTCAGCGCGGTGTCCGCGGTCTTCTGCAGCTCGTCACTGGAGTCCCGGTTGAAGAACTGCGTCAGGTCCTTGGAGTCGTCGAGGAACTGCATGCCCTTCCGCACCAGCGGCGCGAAGCCGGACGTGTCCACCTCGGGTGACGTCGGGATGTTCGCCGACCCGGACTTGGCGATGTACATCGACTGGGTCTTCGGCGCGGCCAGGTAGGACAGCAGCTCCTTGGCGCCATCCTTGTTCTTTCCTTTCGCCGCGGCGAAGTAGCCGTCGGTGGGCGCCTCCTCCGCGTTGCGTACGCCCTCGTCGACGACAGGTACCCGGAAGAAGTCCATGTCGGCGAGCGTCTTCTCCGGCACAGCGGCGGTGAAGAACGCGCCGTACAGGTACATCGCCGCCTTGCCGTTGATCAACGGCGTCACGGCCTGCTGCCCGTTCAGCGAACGCCCCTTCGGGTCGATGAACGGCAACAGCTCCCGGTACGCCTTCAGCACGTCACGTACCTCGGCACTGTCGAAGCTGTGCTCGCCGGTCAGCAGGTCGAGGTGGAACTGCGCGCCGTTGATGCGCAGGTTGAGGTAGTCGAACCAGCCGGACGCGACCCACGCCTCGCCGCCGCCGGTGCCCATGCTCAGCGGGACCACGCCCTTGCTCTTCAGCGTCCGGCACAGCTTCAGGAAGTCCGACCAGTTCTCCGCCGGTTCGACCTGCCACTTCCTGAAGTTCGACTTCCGGTAGAAGATCCCCCACCAGTAGTAGTGCGTGGGCACGAAGATCTGCTTGCCGTCGTCCGTGCTCGACAGGTCCTTCAGGGCCTGGGAGAACGATGCGCAGGCGCCGTCGCCGCGCCACAGCTCGGAGACGTCGAGCAGCAGTCCCTTCGAGGCGTAGTCACGCGCCACCGAGCCAGCGTACCAGGTGAGCACGTCCGGTGGCTTGGCCGAGTTGAGGTACGTCGGCAGCTGGGCGCGGAACGACTCGGTCGCCACCCGGTTGACCGTGACCTCGTGCTTCGAGTACTTCGCGACGACGTCGGCGAGCGCCTTCGCGGGTTTCGGGTCGCCTTGCGACACCTGGAGTACGAGCTTGCCGCTCGCGTCGGACGAGTTGTTCCCCCCGCTGATGCAACCACCGAGGAGGGTCGCACCACCGAGTGCGGCCGCGCCGGACAGGAGTCCCCGGCGGCTCAGCGCTGAGCCTGACATCACGGGCCACCTTTCGCCGAAGAATTAGTACTACAAAATTATGAGATGATAACTTGATTGGGCAAGGGTGGAGCAAGATTGGACGGGTGATGGACCGATTGCGACGGGCCGCATGAGCAGCTACCCGCAGCGCGGCATGCACGGCCAGACGGTCAACGAGATCGGCCGGCGGATCCTCGCCGGCGACCTCGGTCCGGGCGCCGTGCTGGCCGTGGACGCGCTCGAGCAGGAGTTCGCCGTCAGCCGCACGGTCATCAGGGAGGCGTTGCGCGTGCTCGCCGCCAAGGGGCTGGTGGACGCCCGGCCGAAGCGCGGCACCTTCGTCCGGCCGCGGGACGCCTGGAGCCTGCTCGACCCCGACGTGCTGCGCTGGCAGCTGGAGCAGCAGCGCGGCACCGGGTTCCTCGACAACCTCGCCGAGGTGCGCGGCATCGTCGAGCCTGCGGCCGCACGCCTGGCCGCCCAGCGGCGCACCGACGCCGACCTCGCCGAGCTCGCCGACAGCCTGGAGCTCTCCGCCCGCGCGGGCGCGACGGCCCAGGAGGTCGTGGCGGCCGACGTCCGGTTCCACCGCGCCCTGCTGTTCGCCACGCACAACGAGCTGCTCTGCCAGATGGAGATCGTGATCGAGACCGGGCTACGTACCAGGGACCTGCTCGCACACGGCCAGGAGACCTGGGCCGACGCCGAACCCGCGCACCGGGCCGTGTTCAACGCGGTCGCCGCCGGCGACGGCGACGCCGCCGAGCGTGCGATGCGCGCGCTGCTCGAGCAGGCGCGCCGCGACGTCGACGCGCTCACCGACAAAGGCAGCCAGGCATGAAGATCACCCAGGTCGAGACCTTCCAGGTGCCGCCGCGCTGGCTGTTCTGCCGGCTGCAGACCGACGAGGGGATCGTCGGCTGGGGCGAACCGGTCGTCGAGGGCCGCGCGGACACCGTACGAGCGGCCGTCCACGAGCTCGCCGACTACCTGGTCGGCCGCGATCCGCTGCGGATCGAGGACAACTGGCAGGTGCTCACCAAGGCCGGCTTCTACCGCGGCGGACCCGTGCTCTCCAGCGCCGTCGCGGGCATCGACCAGGCGCTGTGGGACATCGCGGGCAAGTTCTACGACGCCCCCGTACACGCGCTCCTGGGCGGGCCGGTGCGCGACCGGGTGCGCGTCTACGCGTGGATCGGCGGCGACGACCCGAGCGAGCTGGCGGACGCCGCACAGGCCCAGGTCGACGCAGGCATGACCGCGGTGAAGATGAACGCCTCCGGGCCGATGTCGCCGCTGGCCAGCGCGGCAGAGACCCGTGCCGTCGTCGAGCGCGTCGCCCAGGTGCGCGACGTGCTCGGGTCGCACCGCGACGTGGCCGTCGACTTCCACGGCCGGGTCACCGCGCCGAACGCCTGCCGGCTGCTCCCCCTGCTCGCCGAGTTCCACCCGCTGTTCGTCGAGGAACCGGTGCTCCCCGAGCACGCCCACCTGCTCGACCGGGTCACGGCCGCCAGCTCGGTGCCGATCGCCACCGGCGAGCGGTTCTACGAGCGTGCGCAGTTCCTGCCGGCGTTGCAGGCCGGCATCGCCGTCGCACAGCCCGACCTCTCGCACGCCGCCGGCATCTCCGAGGTCAGGCGCATCGCCTCGCTCGCCGAGGTTTGGAACGTCGCCCTGGCACCCCACTGCCCGCTCGGGCCGGTGTCGCTCGCGGCCAGCCTGCAGGTGGCGTTCGCGACGCCGAACTTCCTGATCCAGGAGCAGAGCCTCGGCATCCACTACAACACCACAGGCGACCTGCTCGACTACCTCGTCGACCCGGCCGCGTTCCGGTTCGTCGACGGCTACGTCGAACGGCTGCAGGCACCGGGCCTCGGCGTCACCGTGGACGAGGCCGCCGTCCGGCGCGCGGACCGCGCCGGCCACCGCTGGCGGTCGCCGCTGTGGCGGCACGGGGACGGCTCGTACGCCGAGTGGTAGTAGCGTCGTACGTGGCAGCCACCGACGTGAGGACGCCGCGATGCGCACGATCGACTGGGTGGACGGCGGCATCGAGCTCGTCGACCAGACCCGCCTGCCGCACGACCTGACCGTCGTACGCGTGACCGAGGTCGACGACCTGATCGCGGCGATCGAACGGCTTACCGTGCGTGGCGCGCCCGCCCTGGGAGTCGCGGGCGCGTTCGGTGTCGCGCTGCTCGCGCACACCGCCATGCCCGAGGCCGAGGTACGTGCCCACGCGATGCGGTTGCGCGCGGCGCGGCCGACCGCCGTCAACCTCGCCTGGGGCGTGGACCGCGCGCTGGGCCGGTTGCCCGAAGGGCCGGACGCCGTGCTCGCCGAGGCCATCGCCTGCCGCGACGAGGACATCGCGGCATCGCTCGCGATGGGCAGACGCGGCGCGACACTGCTGACCGACCTGGTGCCCGACCACCCGCTGCGGGTGATGACGATCTGCAACACCGGCGGGCTGGCCGCGGTCGAGCGCGGCACGGCACTCGGCGTGATCCAGACCCTGCACGAACGCGGCGAGCTGCGCGAGGTGATCGCCGCCGAGACCCGCCCACTGCTCCAGGGCGCACGGCTGACCGCGTGGGAGCTGCAGCGGTTCGGCGCTACGTACCGGCTAGCCGTCGACTCCGCCTGCCCCGCGCTGCTGCACCGTGGTTACGCGGACGTCGTGGTCACAGGCGCGGACCGGATCACCGCCCGCGGCGACGTCGCCAACAAGATCGGCACGTTCGCGCTCGCGCTCGCCGCGAAGCATGCCGGCGTACCCTTCGTCGTCGTCGCACCCGAGTCGACCGTGGACCCGCAGACACTCGACGGCAGCACGATCGTGATCGAGGACCGGCCCGCCGACGAGGTGGTGACGGTCGGCGGCACACCGATCGCGCCCGCCGACTCGAATGCGGTCAATCCCGCTTTCGACGTCACCGACGCGGAACTCGTCACGGCGATCGTCACCGACCAACGCGTCGTACGTACCGATCGCGGCGAGGCACCGGTCCGTTGACGTAGCTCGCGGCGCTACATATGGTCACCCGTAAGGTGACACCGGAGGGAGACCTGCCCATGCCGTCACGGCCCGACATCGTCGTAGTTCTCGCAGATGACATGGGATTCTCCGACATCGGGTGTTACGGCGGGGAGGTACACACACCGAACCTCGATCGCCTGGCTGCCAACGGAACCCGGCTTTCGCAGTTCTACGTCACGCCGCGGTGCAGTCCGTCGCGAGCCTCGTTGATGACCGGCTTGCATCCGCACCAAACTGGTATCGGCATTCTGACTTTCGACGACGGACCTGACGGTTACCCGGGCAACCTGAACGACAGGTGCGTCACCATTCCCGAGCTGCTCGGCCAGGCCGGGTACGGCACGTACATGTCCGGTAAGTGGCACATGGCCGCCGACATGAGCGCGCCGAACGACGCGTGGCCGACCAGGCGCGGCTTCCAGCGGTTCTTCGGCACGCTCGAAGGCGGCGGCAGCTTCTGGCAGCCGCACACGCTGATGGACGGCGAGGAGCGCCTGGACCAGGACGAGCTGCCCGCCGACTTCTACTACACCGACGCCATCAGCGACCGTGCCGTGCGGTACGTCGAGGAACACCAAGAGTCCAGGCCGGACGACCCGATGTTCATGTACGTCACGTACACGGCGCCGCACTGGCCGCTGCACGCACCGGACGAGACCATCGCGCGCTACAAGGGCGTCTTCGACGACGGCTGGGACGCCTTGCGCGAACAACGGATGCGGCGCCTGGTCGACTTCGGTGTCATCGACCCGCAGTGGCCGATGAGCGACCGCGACCCAGTCGTCGGGCCCTGGCACGACGCGGACGAGCACGAGTGGGAAGCACACCGGATGGCGGTGTTCGCCGCCCAGATCGACCACATCGACCAGGGCGTCGGCCGGGTCATCGACGCGCTCGAAGCCGCCGGCCGGCTCGACAACACGCTGATCGTCTTCCTCTCCGACAACGGGGCGTGCGCGGAGAACGTCGAGGAATGGGTGCCGCGGTTCCTCGCGCTGAACGACACCACACGCGACGGCCAGCCGGTGGTCTCAGGCAACCACCCGGACGTCTTCCCCGGGCCCGACTCCACGTACGCCAGCTACGGCAGGGCCTGGGCGAACCTCTCCGACACGCCCTTCCGCGAGTACAAGCACTGGGTGCACGAGGGCGGCATCGCCAGCCCGTTCGTCGTGCACTGGCCGGCGGGCCTGCCCGGGCGCGGTGCGGTCAGGCGCCAGACGCACCAGCTCACCGACGTGATGGCCACCGTCCTCGACATCACCGGCGTCGACTACCCGACCGAGTTCGCCGACCGCTCGGTGCTGCCTGCCGAGGGCGAGAGCATGCTGTCGACACTCCGCGGCGAGGGCAACGGCCCCTCCGACCGGATGCTCTTCTGGGAGCACGAAGGCAACGCAGCCGTACGCCGCGGGCGGTGGAAGCTGGTACGCAAGTACCCGAAGTCGTGGGAGCTCTACGACATGGACGCCGACCGCACCGAGCTCAACGACCTCTCCGCGAAACACCCCAAGGTCGCCAGGGAGCTCACCGCCGAGTACGAGCAGTGGGCGGCGCGGTGCGGCGTGCTCCCGCGCGAACAGGTGCTCGACCTCTACCGGCGCAGCGGGAACGGGCTCCCCGAGTACTACTGACCGCAGCCGGGACCATACCGGCGTGGGCCACCGTCGCGCTGCCCAGGTGAAGTGTCGACAGAAGATCGGCGGGCTCGATATCGTCGGGGCGTCAGCGCGGGCGAGCAGAGGGAGATCCATGAGCGGGCTAGCCGACGTCGAACCGAGGATGACAGGAGCCGTTCGTCTTCGTGACGGTGTGCAGCTGGCTTTCAGCATGTTCGGCACCGGTACGCGCCCGCAGCGAGCGACGCTGATCCACAGCCTCGCACTCGACCGGGGTGTGTGGTCCCAGGTCGTGCCGCACCTGGTCGACGAGGCCGACGTACTCACCTTCGACTGCCGCGGGCACGGGGCGTCAGGCACAGGCACGCCCGACTTCACCACCGAGCAGCTCGCCGACGACCTCGCCGAACTGCTCGACGCGCTGGGCTGGTCGAACACACTGGTCGCCGGCTGCTCGATGGGCGGCGCCGTCGCGCAACAGTTCGCCGCCTCGCACCGCGACCGGGTCCGCGGCAGTGTCTTCATCGACACCACCGCCTGGTATGGCCCGGAGGCACCGAAGACCTGGCGGGAGCGCGCCGACAAGGCCAGGACCGACGGGTTCGGCGAGCTGCTCCCCTTCCAGCTCGCCCGGTGGTTCGGCGAGGACTACGCGCAGGCCAACAAGGCCGTCGTCGACTCGCTCACCAAGACCTTCCTGGCCAACGACCTCGACGCGTACGGCGCTAGCTGCCGGTTGCTCGGTGACGCCGACCTGCGGCCGATCGCCACGCAGATCGCACAGCCGGTGGCTGTCGTCGTCGGTTCCGAGGACTACGCGACGCCTCCTGAGATGGCCCGTGAGCTGGCCGACTCGGTCAACGGTTCGCTGACCGTCCTCTCCGGTGCGAAGCACCTGACCCCGCTCGAGCGGTCCGCCGAGATCGCGAAGGTGATCATCGACACCCTCGAGCAGGACGGCTGACGACGCCGACACCAACCCACCTGGTCGGGCCCGCGACGGTGCACGGGTATGGTGCCGAGTCGAGAGCGTGCGTAACAGCAGGACGAGGCACGAGGTGACCGGTGGCTCCCAAACGACGACTGAAACTCCGTACCCCCAGCGGGACGGCTGCAACCGAGATGCTCAGGATGCTGGACCGATCGGAAGACAGCGGCAGCATCGTCAACCGCGTCATCCTCACCATCGGCACCGGCATCGTGGAGGGCCGGCTGAAGCCAGGCGACGACCTCAACTCGGTCGAGCTCGCCAAGCACTTCAAGACCAGCCGCACGCCGATCCGGGAGGCGCTGCTCGGCCTGGAACGTGACGGCCTGGTGGAGATCACCGCACGCCGGCGGCCGCGGGTTGCCTCACTCGACCTCACCGAGGTGCAGGAGATCTACCGGGTGCGCGACAACCTCTACGGGCTGGTGAGCGAGCTCGTCGTCGAGCGCGCCACCGACGACGACCTGGCCGACCTGCGCGCCCTGCAGGACCGGCTGGAGGCGGCCGTCGACTCCGATGATGTCGACGACTACCTGTGGACCAACGTCGAGTTCCGCAACGCCGAGGCACAGATCGCCGCCAACCGGCAGCTGACCCGCATCCTGGACAGCCTCGGCGTGCGCACCCTGCAGCTGCGCCACCTGAGCCTGTCACTGCCGAAGCGGCTCGACTCCTCGGTGCACGACCACGCCCAGCTGCTCCGCGCGTACGAGGAGCGCAACGCAGAGCTGGCCGTGGCCGTCACCCGGGCACTCGTCAGGCGCGGCCTCGCCGCGATCGAAGCGCACGGCTGGACCGGAGGCGCTAGCGAGCAAGAATCGGCAGCTGCCCAGTGAACAAGTCGGCCGGCAGCTCGCCGAGATAGCCTACGGTGTCGTCGACCGACATCACGTCCGCGTACTTCTGCGACATGTCGAACAACGTGATGTGGTGCGACGCCGTGCACCTGTCGAAGGTGCCCTCCTCGACGATCCCGACGCGGTAGTTGTACGAGAACGCGTCGACGACCGTGGCCCGCACGCAGCCGCTCGTCGTCGTGCCGCAGACGACGACCGAGTCGGCGCCGAGCGCCGTCAGGTGTGACTGCAGCAAGGTGCCGAAGAACGCGCTCGGCTTCGCCTTCTCCAGCACGATGTCGCGTTCTTCCGGCTCCAGGTCGGCCACCACGTCGTGGCCACGCACGGCCGTCTGCACCTGCTCACCGGCACGCTGGTTCTTGTCCGCCCACCGACCGGCGTCGAAGCCGTCGGGACGGTAGTCCATACCGGTGGTGTAGATCACCGGCACCCGTGCCTGGTGGGCGGCGTCGACGAGCGTACGGATCGACGCGATGGCGTCCCAGGCCTCGGCGCCGCAGCTGTTCCGCCACCGCTTGATCGACTCGAGGATCGGCTCCGGGCGGTCACCGCAGAAGTTGTACGTGACGTCGACCACGAGCAGCACCGGCCGGCTACCCAGGCCCGCCATGACGCCGTAGCCGGAGGCGGCGAAGACCTCCAGATCCCGCGCGGTGAGGAACCGCTCCCAGTCAGGCACCGCCGGGCCCCCCGTCCACCTCGACCGCGGGCGTGTTCATGGGGATGTCGCCACGACGTCTGGCGGCGTTCTTCTTCCCGGTCTCCCAGAACTCGCCACGGACGGCGAGCTGCGCCTCCGCCTCGAACTCGTCGCTCCAGTCACCCAGCGAGTAGCCGAACCACGGCGCCTGCGGCTGCAGCTTGGGCAGCCCCAGCTCCTCCCAGATCTCCTTCGCACGTTCCATGTACTCACGCTTGGGCAGCGAGATCGGCGGGTACGCGCGCTTCAACGTGGCGTCCATGAGGACCGCCGCGTCCTGCCCGTCGCCGACGGGACCGGCCGGGCCGTGCCCCCACGAGCGGTGCTCGAGCACCTGCATGTCGCGACGCGGATCCATCCGGTACGCGAGCGCCCACAGGATCGCGTCGGTGTTGTCCGGGTCGATGTCGTCGTCGACCGCGATGGTGAACTTGCCCACCGCGTTCTGCAGCGAGCTCGCCGCGTACAGCGCGCGCCAGACGTTCGTCTCCTCGGCGCCGCGCTCGAACACCAGCACCACGAACTTCCTGATGTTCGTCAGCGGCTCGTGCAGGAAGACCCGCTTCAGACCGTGGATGCCGATCTCGCGCAACGTGGTGAGGAACCGTTCCTCGTACGCCACCCGCTTGATCAGGCTGGACTCGCTCGGCGTCACCTGACTGAGGATGGAAGGGAAGATCGCGTCGCGGCGACGGGTGATCGCCGTGACGTCCATGTACGCGTTGAACTCCTGCAGGTTCACGTGTCCGTGCGACTCGCCGAACGGCGCCTCGGGGTCGAGCAGCTCGGTGCTGATGTAGCCCTCGATGACGATCTCCGCCTCAGCGGGCACGAGTACGTCCACCGTGCGGCCGCGCACGACGCGCAGCGGCTCGCCGACCAGGCCGCCGGAGACCGCGTTCTCGTCGACACCCATCGGCACCTTCTGCACCGCCGTCAGGGTCACGCACGGCGGCGCACCGACGACGATCGCGCACGGCAGCGGCTCACCCTTGGCCCTGGCCCTCTCCCAGTGGCCGGTGATGCCCTGGTTCAGCTCGTGCGAGGCGTTCATGCCGACACACGTCGGGCTCTTGATCTGGCCGCGGTAGTTGCCCGAGTTCTGCACCCCGGTGTCGGGGTCCCTGGTGATGTAATGCGCGCTGGTGAGGTACGGACCGTTGTCCCAGCCAGGCGTGGAGATCGGCACCGGCAGTGCGTTCAGCCCGTTCTCCTGCAGGTCGTCGCCCTCGATCACCACCTCGTGGCAGGGCGCGTCTTCGACCAGCTTCGGCTCGATCGGTGACGAGATCGCCTTGGCCCAGGTCGCCGCGACGTCCTCTACGGGGCATCCCATGGACAACGCGTAGATGGCGCGGTTCGACGCGAGCGCACCGACGAGCACCGGCATGTCGTACGTGCGACCCTGTGCGTCGACGACGTTCTCGAACAGGAACGCGCGGCGCTGCTCGGCGTCCAGGCCACCGCAGAACTGCCAACGGACCAGTGGGTGCAGCTCGGTGTTCTTGTCGATCGCGCGCTCGACCCTGATCAGGTAGCCGGCCTCCTCCAGTTGCCGCACGTGCTCGTGCAGGTCTGGGTACCCGGACATCGCTGTCACCGCCGTCCACTCATGGCCGCGTGCCAGGGCGCGAGCTTCCGCTCGGCCAGGCCCACCAACCAGGTCAGTACGACACCGAGCAGCAGCACGACGATCACCGGCACGAACATGCGCGCGGTGTCGAAGCTGTTGCCGGCGTTGATGATGATCCCGCCGAGTCCGCTGACGGCGGTGAAGAACTCCGCGATCACGATGCCGATCACGGCCCTCCCGACGGCGAGGCGCAGACCGGTCATGATGTGCGGCAGCGTGCCGGGGATGATGATCTTCCGCATGATCTCCGACTGCGACGCCCCGAAGCTGGAGCCGACCTCGATCAGCGTGCCAGGCACCGCCTGCACACCACGCCAGGTGTTGATGATGATCGGGAAGATGGTCAGCGTGAAGACCACTGCGATCTTCACGACCAGGCCGGTGCCGAACCACACGATGAACAGCGGGATTAGCGCGACGAGCGGCGTCGCGTACCCCGCTGTGACGTACGGCCCGAAGCCCGCCTCCATGAGCCGGTAACGACCGAGCACCAGGCCCACGGGAACACCCACCACGACCGCAAGCACGTAGGCGGGCACGAACGACTGGATGCTCGACAGGAACCCCTCGGCCAGCGACCCGTCGCTGATCAGGACGCCCGCCTCTTCGAGCACCGCGGTGGGGTACGACATCGCCATCGGGCTGACGCTGGCACCGACGAGCTGCCAGACCACGAGCACGACGGCACCGACGACCACGGGGGCGAGCCCGTTCAGCACCTTCCGCTTCGCCGGGGACGGCTGCCTGGCCCGCTTCGGCGCTGTCTCTGCGGCGGCCTCTCCTTCGACCTGCTGTGCTGCCATCTGCCTCCTCCCCGCTCAGCCGGAGCTCGACGACGTGGTGTTGGCCTCCTGCAGCAGCTGCCACAGCCGGCTACGCACCTCGCCGAACTCCGGTGACGTACGTAGCTCGGCGGCGTTCTCCCGCGGCCGCGGGAGGTCCACGTCGATGATGCGGTGGATGTGTCCTGGGCTCGGCGCCATCATGACCACCCGGTCGGCGATCAGCACGGCCTCGTCGAGGTCGTGCGTGACGAAGATGATGGTGCGTCTGTCGTTGGCGTGGATCCGCAGCAGCTCGTACTGCAACGTCTCCCTGGTCTGCGCGTCGAGCGCGCCGAAGGGCTCGTCCATCAGCAGCACGTCGGGCTCGATGGCGAGCGCGCGTGCCATGCCGACCCGCTGGCGCATACCGCCGGACAGCTCGTACGGCCTGCGGTTCATGGCCTCGTCGAGGCCGACGAGCTCCAGGTACTTCCTGGCGATCTCGTTGCGCTCGTCCGCCCTGATGCCGCGGATCTCCAGGCCGAACTCCACGTTGCCGAGCGCAGAGCGCCAGGGCAGCAGCTCGGCGTGCTGGAAGACCATCGCGCGGTCCTCGCCCGGGCCGTCGATCGCCTGCCCGTTGACGTACACGGTGCCCGACGTCACCTGCTCCAGCCCCATGATGACGCGCAGCAGCGTGGTCTTCCCGCATCCGCTCATCCCGGTGAGCGTGACGATCTCACCGGCGTTGACGGTCAGCGAGACGTCGTGCAGTGCCTGGACGACCTCCGTCTGCCCGTCCTGGCGCCGGGAGAACTCCTTGGCAACCTCTCGTACCTCGACCTTCGGGGTGTCGCGGCCAGGCCCACCGCCTGCGGCTGCCTCCTCGGTGGACCTGGCGACGTCGGCGGCACCGGTCATTGACCGTCCTCGGGCTCTTCGAGCTTGTCACCCACCCGCTTGAGGGCCTTCTTCTGGTACGAGGTGTCCACGATCTCGTCGAGGTTCACCCGCTCCTTCTGTAGGCCTGCCTTCAGTCGGTAGTTCTGCAGCCACTTCAGCTTGTCCATCGGGACCTCGCAGCGCGGTGAGGCCGCATCGTACTTCCGGATCCGGTCGTAGAAGTAGGTCAGCGACTCGTCCGACGGCTCGGTCTTCAGCGTCTTCGCGGAGATCTTCAGCGCCTCGTCGCGGTTGGCGGCGGCGTGGCTGATGCCCTGCATGGTGGCCGCGAGGAACTTCACCGCGGTGTCCGGCTTCTCCTCCAGCGAGTCGCCGTTCGCCGCGATCATGAAGCGGGGATACTTCGGCAGCATCTCCTCCGCGACGCCGAGGACGTGGAGCTTCCCGCTGGCCTCCGCCCGCGGCACGAACTCCGACGACACCGCAGCCGCCTCGACCCGGCCGGCCGACACCGCCTGGAACCGTTGTGCGTCGTTGCCGACGTTGACCGCCTTGACGGACTTCGAATCCATGCCCTCGTGCTCGACCATCGCCCGCGCTGCGACGTCGGGCAGCGAACCTGGCAGGGACACGCCGATCTTCTTGCCACGGAGGTCGGCGAACGACTTGACGTTCTTCTGTGCGATGACGGCGTAGGTGAGGCCCGGCAGCGTCGACCCGATGATCTTCGCGTTGCCGCCCTTCGTGGCGGCGTCGAAGACCGGGTCGGGCGAGGTCTCGATCGAGTCCACGTCACCTGAGGCGAGCGCCTGGTTGAGCGGGATGTTCCCCGTGAAGCTCTTGATCTTCACGTCGATACCCTGCTCCTTGTAGTACTTCTTCTCCTGCGCCATGAGGATGTAGCCGGCATCACCCTTCGGCGTGACGATCGCGTGCACCCAGCTCTTGTCCTGTTCGCCGCCGGACCCGCCGCCGCCACCACACCCGGTGGCGGCTACGGTCAACAGGCCGGCCACACCAGCGGCGAGCATCTTGTGCGCGACACCGCGACCAGGCCTGGTCAGCTCGCGGGGATTCACGTTCGGGGACATCATCAACCCCTCGTTGGATCGGCGGGGCACCCGCACGTGCCGACCGCGTTCATCGGATCCGCCAGGTACTCATTCAAGATACTGACCGGATAGTACGTGTCATGGACGGCGCCGACAAGGGTGTCGACACTTTGCCAGAATGCAGGATCCCGGGAGTAAAAGTCATCATCATCTGGCCACCTGCGTAGTGCACGTCGAGCCAGCGAACCACAGGGCATAGCCTCCTGCACGGTGCGGCTCGCTCGGTATTCCAACTACTCAAGTCAATGACTTTTGTAAAGTACTTTTATCACGTGCTCCCGTCAAGAGGTCCGCGACGGGACGTCGACACTCATCGGGCGCCGATGCTCAGCTCTGCCCGAGCACCTCGGGGTATCTGCTCGTCACCTGCTCGGCCACTGCCGTGGGCACGGTGACCACGGCGGGGAACTCACCGCGTTGGCGGCGCTTGAACGGCTGGCATGCCGTGATCACCGCACGCGACATCGGTAGCTCGTTGAGAGCGTCGTCGGGGCCGCGTACGACCATCGGGTCGAGCGCCATGCCCCACGAGTGCTTCACGAACTCGATCGACTCAGCCGGGTCCGTACGGGTACAGACGACCCACATCACCTCTTCGAGGTTGCTCGGGTCGATGTCGGAATCCACGACGATCGTGTACTTGCCGCCGAACGCCCCGTCGCGAGCCTGCGAGGCGACCATGCCGGCCTGTTGTGCGTGACCGAGGTACGCCTGCTCGACGGACACGACGTTGAGTGCGCGGGTGTAGCCGGCCTCGTGGCACCAGACGCCTGTCACCCCGGGTATGCCGGCCTCCTCGAGCGCGTCCCAGATCATCGCCGAACGCATCGGGCAACGGAAGTAGGAGTAGTCGTACGGCGGGATTCCCGCGCACGTGCCGAGGATGATCGGATCGTTGCGGTAGTAGAGCCCCTCCACCTCGATGGTCGGCGTCTGCATCATGCCGCCGGCGTAGTAGCCGAGGAACTCGCCGTACGGGCCTTCCGCCACGGTCTCCTCGGTGAGGTAGCCCTCGATGACGAGCTCGCTGCCGGCAGGCACCGGCAACTTGGTCACCGGCGCCTCCACCAGCTTGACGTCACCTCGTAGCTCGTCGAGGACGTCGTACTCGGAGATGCCCGTCGGTAGCTCCATGCCGCCGAGTGCGGACAGCGCCGGGTGGTGGCCGAGCGAGACCGCTACCGGCACGCGCTCGCCGCGTTTCCAGTACTTCTCCATGTGCAGCCTGGCGTGGTGGCTGGCATTCACGAACAGGCAGACCCGGCGCGAGTCGTAGAGCATCATCCGGTAGGTGCCGACATTGACCCAATCGGTATCCGGGTCCCGCGTCACCACCGCGTCGAAGGTGCCCAGGTAGCGGCCGCCGTCCAGCTCGTGCCACAGCGGCGCGGGTAGCTTGGTGAGGTCCACCTCGCTGCCCGAGCGCTGGTTCTCGAAGAGCGGGACGTCCTTCGTCGCCACCGCACGGTCGACCACGCCGGTCGCCCGGGGGTGCCGCAGCCGCGACCGCAGCTCACGGACGAGCGCCTGCGCGTCCGAACCCGTCGCACACCCGAGCGAATGACTGACCCGCTGCGCATCGAGCATGGACCCGGTCAGGATCCGGAATCCCTTGTCGTAGCCCGCTATCTCGTCGAAGAGCAGGACGTGCTTGTTGCGCTTGACGTTGAGGTCCGTGATCGCACCGACCTCGAGATGCGGATCCGCACCGCGTACGTCACGCACGAGGTCGCGCGATCGCATGTGCTCGAGCCAGGCCCTCAGGTCCTCCATCGCGCTCCTTTGTGTCGACACTACGGCGGGACGTGCACCGAGGAGATATATGACTTTTGTAAAGTACTTTTGTCGCCTACCGCCGTCAAGAGTCGAGCTCGCGCAGTGCCCTTCTGTTGATCTTCATCAACGGGGTACGCGGTAGCGCATCCACGAACCTCACGACGCTCGGCACCTTGTAGCCGCCGACCTTGCGCACCCTGGTCCGCAGGTCGTCGGCGAGCTCGTCGGTCGGATCCTCACCGCCGCGCAACACGACGAACGCGACGGGCTTCGTGAGGCCGTTGTCGTCCGGTGCGCCGACGACCGCAACCTCATGCACCACCGGGCTGGTGGCGATCGCGCCCTCCACCTCGAGCGGCGACACCCACATGCCGCTCACCTTGAACAGGTCGTCCCGCCTGCCGACGAACTGGAAGTAGCCGTCCTCGGTGAGCTTCAGCATGTCGCCGGTACGAGTCCACGGGCCCACGAACGTATTCCGCGACGCGTCGAACTTCCGCCAGTAGAAGAGACAGGCGGTGTTGCTGCGCACCCATGCCTCCCCTTCCACACCGGCCTCGGTCACCTCGTCGCCGTCGGCGCCGACCAGCTTGATCTCGTAACCGAAGACCGGCCGGCCGAGCGTGCCGCGCCGGTAGTCGCGCTGCCTGTTGGCGATCCACTCGTAGGTGACCTCGGACGAACCGATCGAGTCCATCAGCTCCAGGCCGAACAGCTCGTCGAAGCGTACGGCGATCTCGGTCGGCACCTGCTCGGAGGCAGTGACCACCAGACCGACACTCGAGAAGTCCGGCCGGCGCCCCGACTCGTCCGCGTAGCGCAGGATCGCCTTGACCGTCGTCGGCACGGTGATCAGCTTGGTCGGCCGGTGCTTCTCCACGATCTCGACGACCGACTCACCGCTCGGCACGTCGCTGCTGACCACCGCCGTGCTCCCCCAGTACAGCGGGATCAGCACACCTGGCCACAGCCCGTGCGTGAAGAACTTCTTCGACGTCGCATGCACCACGTCCGACTCGGTGTACTCCCAGTACGCCCCCTGGCGCTCGGGGACGAGCAGGAAGTCGTGCGCCAAGTGGGTGACGCCCTTCGCCGGTCCGGTGGTGCTGCCCGAGTACAGCATGTACGCGATGTCGTTGGCGTGCAGTGACACCGGCGCCGGTGGCTGCGCCGCACAGTCGGTCAGCCGCTGCATCGGCTCGACCCTTGCGGCCGCAAGCTCGCTGCCGGCCGCGGTGGCGTCGCCGCGGACGACGACCGTAGGTGGCGCGTGGCCGACCTCGCCCACTGCCTCACCGAGCTTCGTCAGGTGTGCCGCGTCGACGTACAGCACCGCCGGTTCCACGTCCAGCAGGTAGTACGCGAGCTGCCCTGGCTTCACCTGGTCGGACACGACCACGGGGATCACGCCGGCGCGCACGCAGGCGAGCCACAGCGCGACGTACTCCACGCTGTCGGTGCCGACCATGAGCAGCCGGCAGCCGGGTGCCACACCGAGCTCGGCGAGCCCCGCTGTCACCCGCTCGACGAGAGCGGCCAGCTCCCGGTAGGTGTACGGCACACCGTCGGCGACCAGGGCCGCCTTGTCGGCGCGATCGGTCTCCAGGTGCTTGTCGAGCAAGTACCAGGTAGGGCTCAGCTGAGCAGGAATCTCCGGGTCTCGCCACTCGTACCACTCGGACGAGTACGCGGTTCCTGACTCCGCAAGCCGCGAGAACGTCTCTGTCATCGTCGCTCCTGCGTAGGACCGGTCTTGTAGGTCACTACTGCCCGGACTGGGCTAGCAGCTTCAGCCACCCCCGCTGCTCTTCTTCGACCTTCCGCACCACGTCGTCGGTGAACCAGTGCGACAGGTCGATCTGGTCGACCGCGTACCTCGGCCGGTCGAACTGGTCCGCCGTCCCGTACGGGATCGTCGCGTCGATGGCGAGACCGCCTTCGAACGCGGTGCCCGAGCCGCCGCGGCCGGCCGAGGACCGCTCGCTCGGCTGGAACGCCTGGCCGGCGCCACCCGGCACGGGCACGATCATGTCGTCGTTCGGGTCGACCCGGGTGGTCAACGCCCACAGCACGTCGTCGGTGCTGTAGATGTCGATGTCCTTGTCTACGGCGATGGCGATGCGCATGCCGCGCGAGCTGGCCAGCGCGGACACCAGCACGTTGCGCTGGTAGCCCTCGTCGACCTTGCTCCTCTTGTCGATCTGGAAGATCGCACCGCCCCAGTCGGTCATCGCGAACGGGATGTGCACGTCGGCAACCAGTCCAGGCATGATCCGGTTGCCCAGCTCGTACAGCGCAGCCGTCCGGACGCTCGTCTGGATGTTGTTCTCCTCCGAGCCGTGCACGATCATCGGCTGGATCATCGGCCGGTCGGTCAGCTGGCGGTGCGTGATGGCAGTGATCTGGAAGGTCGGCGCGCGGTACGCCTTGCCCATATAGCCGGCCCACTCCGGG
This sequence comes from Streptosporangiales bacterium, assembly GCA_009379825.1. Classification (NCBI taxonomy): domain Bacteria; kingdom Bacillati; phylum Actinomycetota; class Actinomycetes; order Streptosporangiales; species Streptosporangiales bacterium. The sequence continues at coordinate 11,867 of WHTA01000048.1, read as the reverse complement.
TGGAACGGATGCTCGCCCTGCTGGTTGGTCTCCTCCGACCGCTCGGTCTCGTATCTACGGTCGGTCGGGTCCAGGTAGCCCTCGATCACGTACTCGGCGTTCGCCACGGCGAACGCGTCAGGCACAGAGACGGCCGGCACCAGGTCGACGGGAGCGCCCTGCAGTGCGCCGGCCACGCCGAGCTCGTCGCTGCCGTACGGCAGCACCACGTAGTCGAAACCGGCTCCTGCGGCCAACGTCACGGCGGGCGGCAGGCCGAAGTTGATGGTGAGCGGCAGCCGTTCCTTGCCGTAGAACTCCGCCGATGCCATCCACATGTGGCTGCCTGGCGCGATCTGGAAGGTGCCGGTGTCGCCCCAGCGGAAGTTCTGCCGGTTGTAGCCGATGTGGTTGCCGCCGCCGAAGAACCGGCCGGACAGGAGCGTGACGCCACTGCCGAAGGTGGCTTCCTCCTCCTGCTCGGTGTGCCGGATCGGCACGACGTACTCGGCCGGCCTGAGATCCTCTGTGTGCACCACCTGCTGGACGGGCGCCTCGTCCCTGGACACCGTGCGCGGCGCGAGCGGCTTGCGGATCGCCTCCGCGATCCGGCTTGTACGAACGGTGGCGCCGTCGAAACCGAACAGCAGGTCGATGGTCTCCTGCTGTGCGAACAGGTTCATCACGAACCTGGCGTGGTCGTACCCCTTGACCTGTTCGAACAGGACCGGCGGGCCGCCGTCCATGCGCTTCTGCACGGCCGCGAACTGGACGTCGGGATCTACGGGCACGTCGGTGCGTACGAGTCGCCCGGCGGCGGCCAGTCCTTCGATGGTCGACCGCAAGCTGCGGACGTCGATCATGCCGGCTCCTTCGTCGCGGTGGCGTACCGCTGCGTCAGCTTCGCCCTGGGCACCGACTGTGTCGGTGTCCTCGGCAGGTCGTCGGTGATGAACACCTGCTTCGGCACCTCGTACTTGGCCAGCCCACCGCCGGTCTTGCAGAAGTCGAGCAGCTCGTCGGCAGTGACCGTGGCGTCCGGTTGCAGGACGACGGCCACGCACACCTCCTGGCCCCAACGCTCGTGCGGAAGCGGGAAGGCGACCGCCTCGACCACGGCCGGGTGCGACTCGACGACCTTCTCCACCGAACGGGGGCTGACGTTCTCGCCGCCGCTGATGATGATCTCGTCGCGCCTGCCGAGGTGCCAGACGTGGTCGTCCTCGATCCGTACGATGTCGCCGCTGATGAACCAGCCGTCGTCGGTGAACGACTGCTTCGTGCGCTCCGGCATGTTCAGGTAACCGGCGAAGACCGAGTCACCGCGCACCTGCAGCTCGCCCTCACCGACCGACCTGACGTCATTGGTCACCGGGTCGACGAGCCTGAACTGGGTCTGGTTGTACAACGGGCTGCCACACGAGCCGATCCGATGACCCGGCAGCTCGTCGCGCGGCTCGTACGACCCCGGCCGCCCGACCCGGTCGACGAAGATGATCCCAGCCTCGGTCATGCCCAGCCGCTCGCACACGGTGAACTCATAACGGTCGAGGATCTTCTGGTAGGCGCGGGCGGGCATCGGTGCACCGCCGGCGATGACGAACCGCAGGCTGGAGAGGTCGTACCGCTCCGGATGCTCGTAGTCGGCGATGTCCACGATCATCGCGCCCGCGATGTACGCGGCGTCCGGCCGGTACCTGTCGACGTGCTCGAAGAACGCGTCCGGCTTCCACCGCAGCGAGATCACGGAACCACCGGCGGCGAGCACCGGCAACGACGAGGACTCCAGACCGGACGTGTGGTACACGGGGCCCGCACACAGCCACCGGCTCTCCGGTGTCAGCTTCCACGCATGTACGAGGTTCGACACGTGCGCGCCGATGTTGCGGTGCGTCTTCATCACGCCCTTTGGCGTGCCGGTCGTGCCGCTCGTGTAGGTGACGTTGAACAGGTCGCCGTCGTCCTTCGGCATCGACACGATGTGCTCAGGGTAGTCGGTGAGCACCTGCCGCAGCGACGTCACCTGGTCGTTCCCTGGGCCGTCGAGGGTGACCAGGTAGCGCACGTTCGTGCCGGCGGCCGCCGACTTGGCCTCGGCCAGGTCCTTCTCCGCCACCACGAGGACGTCCGCCGAGGAGTCCTGCAATACGTAACGCAGCGTCTCCTCGCCGAACATGTAGTTCGTCGCGACGCTGACCGCGCCGGCTTTCACCGTGCCGAACTGCACGACGTAGAACTCGTAGCAGTTCGTCAGGTAGGTGGCAACCCGGCCGGCTCCGATCTCGCGCAGCCAGTGCGCGAAGCTCGACGCCGACCGGTTCAGCTCGTCGTAGGTGAAGGACCGGCCGTCGTGCACGATCGCGACGGCACGGCCACGGTGGTGCACCTGGTTCTCGAACTCATAGATCCAGTTGGACACCTGCGTCCTCCTCCCGGGCTTACCGTCCGACGAACTTCGCCGGCCGCTTCTCCCGCAGGGCGTTGATGCCCTCTTGGTGGTCGACCGTGAGGTTCGACTTGGCTTCCAGCGCGAGGGAGAGCTCGAGGTTCTGCGCCACGATCTCCCGCAGCGGCGCGTTCACCGCCTGCTTCGTCCACTGGATCGCGCGGATCGCACCGTTCGCGAGCTGGTCCGCGAATGCGTCCACCTCGGCGTCGAGCTCGTCTGCGGGCACACACCTGTTGATCAGGCCGATGTCCGCCGCCCGCTGCGCCGTGAGGAGCTCGCCGGTGTAGAGGAACTCGCGGGCGCGGGCGTAGCCGATGAGGTACGGCCAGATCGCGCTGCCGCCGTCGCCCGCGACCAGCCCGACCTTTACGTGGGGGTCACCGATCTTCGCCTTGTCGGACGCGATGACCACGTCGCAGAACAGCGCAAGGGTCGCACCGAGCCCGGCTGCGGTGCCGTTCAGCTTCGCGATGATCGGCTGCCGGCACTCCAGGATGCCCATCATCGTGCGGCGGTTCTCCTCGCTCAGCTGCTCCCAGCCGAGCGGGTCCTCGATGAGGGTGTCCAGCCAGTCGGCGTCGCCGCCGGCGCAGAACGCACGGCCGGCGCCGGTCAGGATCGCCACGTCGATGTCCCTGTCCCTGTTCAGGTCGTCGAACACCCGGGACAGTTCCTCGTGCAGCCCGCCGTTGATCGCGTTGAGCTTCTCCGGCCGGTTGAGCGCGATGGTCAACACCCGCTCGCGGCGGCTGATCTCGAGGAACTCGTACTCGTCGTAGGTCACGTAACCTCCATCATGCGGTTGCGCCGGCACGGCGCGCTGGGACAGGTGGTAGCTGGTGACGCCACTTCACCCAGTTGAAGAGCGAGTGGCAGGAGATGCACCGGAACAGCACCTCCGAGGTCGTGCTGCCGAACAACGACGCGACCTCGATGTCGTGACCGGCACAGTCCGGGCACACGACGTCGGCGAAGTCGGGATCGACGGGGAAGAGCTCGCTGTCCGGTGGCCGCCTGGACCCTCCGTCGCGCGTCGGCCCCGTCATCGGGCGAGCTCCTCGTCCTTGAACCTGATCACCTCGAACAGGCCGGCAGGCAGCTCACCGGTGCGGCGTGCGTCCGTGCGCCAGTCGGGCGCGAACGACGCAGCGGGCAGGTCGTCGGTCGAGACCCCGAGCGAGCTGGTGACGTCGTTCACCTCGTGCACGAAGCCGGCCTTGACGTCGACCAGCGGGTCGTCACGAAGGCCGGCGGTGTGGAGATCGTCCTCGGTGTATGGGCCGAACCAACGCAGCGCGAGCGGGTAGCGCTGCCGCAGCGACTCGCGTGCGCGTTCGCTCTCGACGTCGGACGCCTCTATCAGGCGCAACCAGCCGACCGCGTACTTCAGATGGAAGTACGCCTCCTCACCGATCTTGCGTGCGACGCCGGCTACGGTCCTGTCCCTGTTGTGCAGGAAACCCGACGCCATCGACCAGGTCGCCTGCTCGGCCAGCCAGATGGAGACGATGAAGTCCTGCCAGTTCTGCGGTGGCGCGTCCAGCAGGTCCATCGACCTGATCTCGCCCGGGCCGCGGCCGCGTTCGAGATGGCCGTACGAGTGGTCCAGGGTGTCGAGGTAGTGGTAGATCGCGCGGGTCTGGCCGTACGACGCGGTGCACATGCCGAGCATGGCCGCGAAGTCGGGCAGCGACTTGCCGTTCATCACGCATTCGGCGAACCAGTTGCCAAGCACCAGCTTGGTGTCCGCCAGACACAGCAACTCGTCCTGGAGCAACGTTCGTGTCATCGCGTCGACACCGTCGAGGGAAGGTTTCATGTCAGGCCATCTTGATCCGGGTCGAGTGTTTGCCGATTCTGACGGGGATGATCGCCTCGGTGGGCACCACGCACATCTCCTTCCAGGAGTGCTGGTCGTAGATGTACCAGGCGCGCACCTGCGCGAGATCGTCGTTGGGCGCCTCCACAGAACCCACGTGGGCGAGGTGGTCGTCGGAGCTCTTCCGCGCGAAGACCTCGTAGTAGCGGGGCGTCAGCCCGCCGCGTTCGCGCTCCGGGTCGAACGTCTTCCGCACCGCAGCCGGTTCGCTCATGCTTCCTCCACTCAGAGCTGGATGCCGGCGGTTCGTAACAGCTCACGCGCCTTCGGATCGACCGACTCGCGGTCCCAGTACAGGTGGAACCCGGGAGTCACGTCGACCGACGTCACACCGTCGAGCGCGAGCACCCGCTCCCGTACCTGCTCGGTGATGAACTCCGACGCCGGGCAAGCCATACAAGGGATGCACACCTCCACCTGCACGTGCTCACCGCTCACCTCCACGCCGGCGAGCATGCCCATGCTGCGCAAGCTCACGGGGACGTGCGGGTCGTGCACGTCCTCGAGCGCCTCGACGACTTCCGCCTGTGTGGTCATGGCGTGATCACCACAGGTCCTCGCCGTACACCTCGTGGTGCAGTCTGGTGATGGACGGCACCTTGTGCCTGCTGCCCTTCTTCCAGATCTTGAACTGCTCTTCCCAGGTGATCTGCCTGTCGTAGTCCCAGGTGCGGGTCTTCTCGTCCAGGTAGATCGGTGGCTCGTAGTCGAGGACGAACTTGCCGCTCTCCTCGTCGTAGTGCGCGGGCACCCGGATGCCGAGCGACTCGCTGAACGGCACCACCTGCGACAGCCACTTCTGCCGCATCTCGTCGTTCGACGCGCCACGGATCTTGTACGCCAGCTGGTCGGTGCGCTTCTTCATCTCGTCGGGGACGCCGAACCAGGCGGCACAGAGCGGGAAGTAGAACTCCACCGCCTGCTGCACCCGCTTGCGCGACTTCTCGTTGAGGTTCCAGAAAAACCGCACCCAGCGCTCGCCGTGCCCGATGTGGAACGTCTCCTCGAAGTTCACCTTCCGCAGCGAGCGCGCGAACGGCGCGAACGAGCAGTTCTCCTCCAGGTCGACGGTCGTGATGTAGCCGGCGCGGTCGCCGTAGCACATGGAGACGACCGACTCGATGTAGTCCTCGTGCGGGAACTCCAGCATCTGGAACGTGCGCCACTCCTGCGGGTCGCGCTCGAACAGGAAGCTCTGCGTGTCGTACCCGAACTCCTCGAGCAGCCGGTACATCACCTGGGCGTGGCCGAGCTCGTCCTGGCAGGCCGACGCGATGGCGATCTTGTCGTCGAGCGTGGGCGAGGTCCTGATCGCGGGCGAGTACGTCGGCAGGGTGACGACCTCGAGGTCCGCGGCGATGTGCATGGTATTCACCAGCACGTCGCGGTACCTGGGCGTCATCTCACTCGGGTCCTCGAGCTGGTAGCCGGCCTTGACCCGCTGCCGCAGCGCCCGCTCCCTCGCGTCGTCGGCGCGGTCCATCACCTGTGTCATCACTCATCGCCTCCACTGCCGCCGTGCCCGGCATCGACCAGGACGCCCTGCAGGACCGTGGTCCTGAGCGCGCGTACGAGCTGATGTCCGTCGAGCTGATCGCCGTTCCTGTACCACTCGAGGAAACAGCCCTGGTTGACCGCCATGATGATGCTGACGAGCTCCTTCGCCGGCACCTTCTTGGTGAATACCCCCTGCCGCTTGCCCGCGGTCACCACACCGCTGAGCAGCTTCTTCATCGACTCGTTGACGGCGATCAGGCGTTCCTCCACCGGGCCGTCACGGCCGTGCAGCTCGATCGACATCAGGATGACCAGCATCATCCGGTCGGCGTGCTCCTGACCCGCGACGGACTGCGCGTGCAGGAACGCCACCAGCTGGTCGCGCGCGGACCCCCTGGCACCCCGTACCGCCTCGACGGCGGGCTCGACGGTCAGCTGCTCCGCCTCGTCGATGAGGGCGAGCAGCAGGTTCGCCTTGCTCTTGAAGTAGAAGTACACGGCGCCCTTGCTCATGCCGGCGCCCGCAGCGATCTGGTCCACGGTGGTGGCGTCGTAACCACGCTCGATGAAGTGCTTGCGCGCCAGCGTCATCAGCCGCTCGACGCTCGCCTTGCGCTGCTCCGCCTTCTTCCCGCGCGACCCCACCCGCTGTCCCCCGAACCCATCGGGAGTGTCGACAGCGGTGGCGTCGTCGCGCTCGAGAGCAACCATACTGACTGGATAGTATGTGACCACCTCGCGCGAAACAAGACATGCACACGCACGGGCACCCCCGCCCCCGTTTCGTGTCCACCCGCCGACCGCAGGTGTGGTCGACGGCGCGGCTGGCAGTGGTGCGCGCGCCGGCGTTCGTGGCCGCCGGCGGGATGGCCCGGACCGGTGCCCTGGCCGACGGCCGCGGGCGGGGCGGCCGGACCGGTGCCCTGGGGCGACCACCACGACAGGAGTGGCCCGGACCGGTGCCCTGGGGCGACCACCACGACAGGAGTGGCCCGGACCGGCGCGCCCTGGGACGACCACCACGACAGGAGTGGCCCGGACCGGCGCGCCCTGGGACGACCACCACGACAGGAGTGGCCCGGACCGGCGCGCCCTGGGACGACCACCACGACAGGAGTGGCCCGGACCGGCGCACCCTGGGACGACCACCACGGGTAGCCCTGGGCGGCGGCCACGCCTCGACCACGGTTGCGCGTCGGCGGTGACCGCAGATGCCGGCCCCAGGCCGCGGGGGGCCGCGCAGGCACAGTGCCTCGTGGGGGCGGCGGCCACCGGTAGCCGCAGGCGGTTGGGGGTGCGGACCGCCGGCCGCGGGGTGCGGGTGCGGGCAGCGAACCCGGGTGGCCAAGCCCGGTGGCCCTGACCGCGGCCCGCCGCGGCGGGACCCTCCGGCGAACCGGTTCGGCGGGGCGCTCCGCGCTCGGGCGGGGTTACTGCGGGGGGTGGCCGCCGGTTTGGTTGGTGATGCGGGCGGCGCAGTCGCGGACCAGGGTGGCTGTCTGGTCGACGTTGGTGTCGTCGAGTTCGGAGGAGAACGCTAGCGAGCACAGGACGTGCGCGACCTCGCCGCGGGGGTCGAAGATGGGGGCAGCTACGCCGGACTGGGCCAGGTCGTACTCCTGGATGCTGGTGCCGTAGCCGCGCTGTCGCGCGCGGGTGAGCTGCCGCGCCACCTGGTCGAGCGACGTCTTCGTGCGGCGGGTGAACCTGTCGATGCCGTGCTGCTCGGCGAGGCGGGCGAACTCGTCGCGGTCGGTCCAGGCGTGGAACGCCTGCATGATCGCGGGCGCGGAGAACGGGAACGTGTCGCCGACACTCACCGTGACGCGTACCCCCTGTCCGCGTTCCGCCTTGGCGATGACCGAGTACTCCCCGTTGCCGGTTTGCTGTACAACGAAGAGCACGAAGCCGAGCTGCGCGCTGAGCTCGTCGAGCTCACGCTGCACGATCGCCGCCACCGCCTCGGCGGGCACGCCGGTGAGGCCGAGCAGCCGCGGGCCGAGCGACCAGCCGGAACGCGCACCCGTGGTCGTCGCCCAGCCGGCGCGCTCCAGGGTGCCGAGGATGTTGTAGCAGGTGCTCCTGTTGAGCCCGAGCTCCTTGATGAGCACACCGGACGACACCGCCTGCGGCCATGCGTCCGCAATGCGTTCGAGCACCTTGACGGCGGCCGCCACGGCGGGAACGTCGGCCATGTTCACCCTCCTCGGCCTGCTCGCCCACCAAGTGTCGACATCATTGACCCTGCGGCGCCGACCACTTAATGTCCTCTATACAGTACTTCTAGTCTTTCATAGCGGTCATCAAAGGCGGTCGACCTATGGCGGCGTTCTACCGGCCGAGTTCGCTGGACGAGGCGTGCCAGCTGCTCAGCGGGCCGGCACGGCCGGCGGTGTACGCAGGGGGCACGGCGATCCCGCTGTTCGCCACCCAGGGACTGCCCACCCCCACCGACCTGGTCGACCTCTCCGGCGTCGCCGGGCTCGACGACCTCTCCGTCACGGCGGACGGCCTCCGGCTCGGTCCGCTGGTCACGATCCGGCGGCTGGAACGCGACCCGCAGGTGGCCGACGCCGCACCACTGCTGGCGAAGGCGGCCGCGGAGGTGGCGCACCCCAGGATCAGGAACGTCGCCACGATCGGCGGCAGCATCGGCTACGCCGACCCCAGGCTCGACACGCTCGGCAGCCTGCTGGTCCTCGAGGCACGCATCGACGTCGTCTCGGCGGCCGGCAGCAGGAGCGTCGCCGCGCGCGAGTTCTTCGTTGGACGGCATGCGACGGCGCTCGCGCCCGGCGAGCTCGTCGCCGGCGTCGAACTGCCGCGGCAGCCGCCTGGGTCGGGCGCCGCGTTCGCGAAGTACACGAGCCTCGCGGAGGCCGACTGGCCGTGCGCCTCGGTGGCGGCGCTCGCGCTCGCACCCGCCGAGGACCGGCGCGAGCTGCGGCTCGGCCTCGGCGCGGTCGCCGACGTGCCCGTCTTCGTCAGCGTCCAGCTGCCGACAGGCGCCACGGTGGACGACGCGATCGACGCGGCCGAGCAGGCGGCGCAGCCGCTGATCCGGCCGACAGTCGACGTGCGCGGCAGCGCTTCGTACAAGCGGAAGCTGGCCCTCGTCGCCATCGCGGACGCGACCCGGCAGGCATGGCAGGAGGTGGCGAGATGACCACGGCCGTCGGTGGGCGGTGGCCGAGGAGCGACGGACGTGCCCGGGTGCGTGGCGAGCTGTTCTACGCCGCCGATCTGCCGGTGCCCAAGTGTCTCGAGGTCGCCGTCCACCGTAGTACCCGTCCGCACGCGCGGATCACCGCGATCGACGCTGAACCGGCGCGGCGGGTGCCCGGCGTCGTCGCGGTGGTGACCGGAGCTGACCTGGCCGCCGAGTTCGGTGACCGCCTGCACAGCGGCCCGGCGTTCTCCGACCAACCGCCGCTGGCCGTGGACCGGGTACGGTACGTCGGCGAGCCGGTCGTGGCCGTACTCGCCCACGACCGCAAGACCGCACGGCAGGCGGCAGCCACCGTCACCGTCGAGTACGGCGACCTGCCGGCCGTGCACGACGTCGACGACGCCGTCCGCGGCGGCGCGTACGTGCACGACGAGCTGCGACCATCCACGGTCTTCGCCGACCTGCGGCATCTCAGCGGCAAGCGGGAGACGAACGTCAACTACGAGTTCCTGCTCCGCCACGGCGACGCCGAGGAGCAGGCCGCGGCCGCCGCGACCACGGTGGACGGCGAGTTCTGGTGCCCGCCGACACAGCACGTGCCGATCGAGCTGCCGTACACGGCGGCATGGCCGGAGGGTGACCGGCTCACCCTGCTCACCACCACGCAGACCCCGTCGTACGTACGGCAGGCGATCTCCGACCTGCTCGACCTGCCGCTCGGCCGGGTCCGGGTCACCACGGCGCCGCTCGGCGGCGGGTTCGGCGCGAAGATGTACGACCGGCTCGAGCCGCTCGCCGCCACGCTCGCCTGGCTGCACCGCAAGGCGGTGCGGATCGCCGTGACGCGCGAGGAAGCGTTCGTGCTGACCACCAGGCACGGGGTCGCCGTGACGGCGAGCATGGCCGCCGACGACGACGGACGGGTCGTCGCGGGAGTAGCGGACGTACGCTACGACACCGGCGCCTACGCGGACATCGGCCCGCGGATCGCCGCCAAGTCCGGCATGGTCGCGACCGGCCCGTACCGGCTGGAGAGCGCGTTGGTCAGGTCCCGGTGCATCTACACCAACAAGCCGTCGGCCGGCCCGTACCGCGGGTTCGGGGTACCGCAGGTCACCTGGGCACACGAGTCACTCGTGGACGAGCTGGCCAGGCAGCGCGGCGAGGACCCGGCGGCGTTCCGTCGCCGCAACCTGCTGCGCGAAGGCGACGAGTCGGTGCTCGGCACCACCATGCACAGCGCCGACTTCGTCGGCTGCCTGGACGCGGTGACCGCCACGCTCGACTGGGACGCTCCCCTGCCACCGGCACCTGACGGCTACCTGCGCGGCCGCGGGGTCGCCGTGGGGATCAAGGCCGTGCTCACCCCGACGATCTCCAACGCCGTGCTGCAGCTCAACCAGGACGGCTCGGCGACGTTGCTCATCAGCACCGTGGACATGGGCCAGGGCAGCGACACGATCATGGCGCAGATCGTCGCTGAGGTGCTCTGCCTGGACGAGGGCAAGGTGCGGGTGGTCGGCGCGGACACCGACGTCACGCCGTACGACACCATCACCGCGGGCAGCAGGTCGACCTACCACACCGGCAACGCCGTCCGCCGTGCCGCGGAAGCTATGCGCGACCGGCTCACCGACATCGCGGCGGCGTCGTTCGGCGTGGCCGCGACCGACGTCAAGCTCACCGGCGACGGGCTGAGCTGCCCGCAGTCCGGACAGAGCACGCGGTTGGACGCACTCGTGGAGAGCCACTTCGGCGCCCGCGGCACGACGCTCACCACGGAGGCGGGGTTCGTCACCGAGTGGGTCCCGTACGACAAGGCCACCGGGCGCTCGCCGCGGATCACCGAGCACTGGTTCGCCGGCGCCGCGGCCGCGCAACTCACTGTCGACACCCGCACCGGGCGCGTCCACGTGGAACACCTCGCGATCGCCGGCGACGTCGGCCGCGCGATCAACCCGAAGCTGGTCGAGCAGCAGCTCACCGGCGCCGCGCTGATGGGGCTCGGGCAGGCGCTGTTCGACGAGCTGGTCATCGACGAGGGCAAGGTGCGCAACGGCAACCTGCTCGACTACCAGCTGCCTTCGATGACCGACGTCCCCGACCAGCTGACGCCCATCATCGTGGAGAGCCCGCACCGCACCGGCCCGTACGGCGCGAAGGGCGTAGGCGAGACGACGCTCATCCCGCTCGCACCGGCGATCGCGAATGCCGTACGCGACGCGACCGGCATCCGCCTCACCACGTTGCCACTGACGCCGGAACGCGTGCTCACCGCGCTTGAAGGAGGTGCGGCGTGACGCCGATCGAGCTCACCGTCAACGGGGTCGCACACCGGGTCGTCGTCGCCGACGACGACCTGCTGCTCGACGTGCTGCGTGACCAGGTCGGGTGCACGAGCACCAGGGAGGGCTGCGGCGTGGGCGCCTGCGGCGCCTGCACGGTGCTGGTGTCTGGCGCGAGCGTGAGCAGCTGCCTGGCCCGCGCCGTGCGTTACGACGGCGCGGACATCACGACAGCCGACGGGCTACCGACCGACGATGACGTCGTCTCGTGCTTCGTCGAGCAGGGCGCCATGCAGTGCGGTTACTGCATTCCCGGCTTCGTGCTCATGACGCACGAGCTGCTCGCGGACAACACGGAACCGGGCGACGACGAGATCGCCAGGCACCTGGAAGGCAACATCTGCCGGTGCGGCAGCTACCCGGAGATCCGCAGCGCGATCCACCAGGCCGCCGGGAATCGGCGGGCCAACAGCTAGATGAGTGATTCCTTGAAGGGTGTGGTCGGCGCGGCTGCGGAGACGTGGGGCGGAGGGTGTTCAAGATCGATGTGTGACCAAAGAACTGAACACCCTCCTGACAGCACTGTATGTGGTGGTCGACGATCACGTG
>WHTA01000047.1 GCA_009379825.1 Streptosporangiales bacterium | reverse complement strand
GTGGACTACCTTGAGCATGGGCGTACCTTCCCGAACCAGCGCGCCAACGCTGGCCCTGATCAGAACTGCATGGGCTTCAGATCATCCTTCGAGAAGGTACGCCCCTCCCGAAGCACATCCACAGGTTCTGATCATTGCTCCTCGTCTCGGCGGCTCTCGCCTTGATGTCGACGATCGTCATCGGCGTGTATGTAAGGATTTCGCCGTGACTGGACTGGGTTCAGGACCGGGTGATCTCTCTGCGCAAGGTTGCTCGGCTGATGCTATGGCGCCCGCCAATGACCAAAGACGCATCGAGGCGGGATCGCAGGGAGAACGGCCCCTCGGGCCTAGTGCCTGAGGGGCCGTTTTCATGCCTTGTGCTAGCGGATCTGCTGACGATGAGGGTTGGTCGAGGCCTCGCTTGTCTGGATAACGGTGCCGCCGCAGGGCCAGGCGTTACTAGTCCATCGTCTGCGGGTTCAGATGATCCACGATGCCGCCCCTACTGGGCTTCTCGATCAACGTGCGGAACACCACCATGCCCCTCGCGGAGTCAGGCGTATGCACACCGTCCGATGCGTAGACGGGAATCCCTGGCCCGCGCTTGAACAATGGGCCTGTGTAGGGGTATGCCGACCAGTTGTCCGAGCCCTGTGGGCCAGGGCCGGCGATGTCGTAGTACGCGATCTCCTTCAGTCTTGTCGGCTTGCTGAAGTCGATCACGTCGACTCCGCCTGTGTACCAGGCGTTGACCAGCAGGTCCCGCTTGATACCCATGACCGCCATGCCCATGTGAGCCGAGCAGTACGCGGTCGGGGCCGGGTCGGGCCGCAGGTCGCCCACCTGGAACTCGCTCAGGAAGGCTCCCGTGGCGACACGCGAGAAGAACATCCGCCCGGTCTTGTGTTCTCCTGCCGGGTGCCAAGGCCGCGCCTGCCATGTCGTCATCGGCGGGCAGCCGCTGCCGAAGGACTCGTCGACCCAGTTCACGACGGTCGCATCGTTGTTGAACATGGCGGAGTGGAAGAAGTCGATCGCTCCGGGGATGTTCCCGCTGCCGCCCGAGCTGACCGCGTCGTCGGCGACCTGGATCGGGTTGGCCGTGTCGGGAATTCCGTTCTCGTCGATCCGCCACACCTGGCCCTGCTCGGCGCAGGCGCCCCCGGCCAGGCGCGCCTGGACGTGGACGACGATGTCGTGGCAGGCCACCGCGGCGGGTTCGAACGGACCAGGGCACGGCTCGCCAGGACCGGTAACCGAGCGCTCGCACCAGTCGTTGACCCCGTCCGGGTCACCTGGGTAGCTGATCGCCGGCTGGGTCGCCAGCTCGCTGGCCGCCGACGGGTCGTCGAGCGGCACCTCGACTACCTGGATGACGCCATGCTCCGGGTTGGCCGGGCTGCCCGGATCCTCGTCGTACGGGTTCGTGGTGTTCAGGTGCTCGGTGTCACCACAGGTAGGCCCCGCACGCAGCGGGTAGGACGAGACGTAGACGAGGAGTTTGTTGGTCTCGTCCACCTCGCCCGGCCACAGCGTAATGGTGTGTGCGCCGCAGTCGGTGTACACCGCTTCGACCTGGGTGATCTCGGCGAAGGGGTCGGCGGGATCGTCGCTCATCTCGAAGATCCGGACGCCTTCCCAACCGGTCGGATCACCGTGGTCCGCCGACCGTGCGGCTCCGCACTCGGAGGACGCCATGGTGCGGTCCACGGCCAACATCATCAGGTCGGCTACACCGTTTCCGTTGCGGTCCCAGACGATGGGGTCGTTCTGGAGCCCGTCACACGAGAAGTCCCTCACCAGCCGCGGACCGGCCGGGTTCGAGATGTCGAAGATGCGGAAGCCTCCGACCGCGCGGTCATTGCGGTAGTAGCCGACGAACGCGTGGTTGCCCAAGAACGCGAGATCGGAGTTGATCGCCGAGTTCGGGGACGTCGACAGAAGCTTCATGTTGCGGTGCTGGTCCGCGTTGTGCGATGCGCCCGCTGCGCCGGGCATCGTGCCGAACGCGACCACCATCGCGAGGCCAAGCGCCAGAAGTACTCTCCGCATGCCACACCTCCATTGGTGGGCTAGAAGACATGGGGACGGACGTTCGCCGCCAAGGTGCGGCTTCAACGGCACTCCATAGGCGCCTCCTTGACAACTGGCGCGCCGACGATGGCGGCCTACCCGGCCGGATGCCCGGGTAGGCCGCCCGGAGTTCCTGCATCAGCCACAGGCCCTTCTGTAGTACACGAACCGGCCGCTGGTCGCGTAGTCCGGATGGAAGGCGAGGCCGAGCAGGATGAAGTGGCCGCTGAACAGTGTCTTCGCTAGCGACCCTCAGGGGGCGAGTCATGGCCGCTGATAAAGAGCATCAAGACCGGGCAGTGAAGACAACCGAGACGAGTCGTCGCATATCGCACCTCCATTGGTGTATCGATATGCGCAGAGGCAGACCCCCCGGGCCGTCTGGCTGGTGCGCGCCTACCCGGGGATATTACGCCGGACGGCACGCAGTTGGTACCGCTCGCCTGTGTCCGGATCCGTACCGACACGACGTGATGAGTCACGTCGACGGCGTTCTTGCTGGTCAGAATTGACCGGACGAAGGGGTGAGCAGGGAAACGATCATGGGCCAGCGCCCCAGGGTCAGCGCCTGGGGCCGGCTTCATGCCCTGTGCTAGAAGAGCCCGATGATCTCGTTCACGGCCATCGCGACGAACAGCAGCAGTGCGACTGCCATGACCACGTTCGTCGGGATCTTGTTGCGGAAGTCCTTCTCGATGTTCCGCGAGTTGAGCAGCCACAGCAGGGTGCCCGCCATGAAGGGCACGAACAGAGCGCCGAGCGCGGCGTAGATGATCACGAGCAGCACGGGTTCGTCGAAGGCGTGCAGCAGCATCGGTGGGAATGCGCACCAGACCAGGAAGCCACGGAAGTACCAGCTCTTCTCGGTCAGGTACGTGTCGGCCTTCTCGTCTGGCGCCTTGGAGACGGTCCTGGCGTAGTCGGCGAAGAGATAGGCGCCGGCGTTCCAGCCGCCGAGGATGGAACCCGCTGCCGCGGACCAGAAGCCGACCAGGAACAGCCACTTGATGAACGTGCCGAACCGTTCGCTGAGCGGGCCGGCAAGGGTGACCAGGCCCTCTTCCCCGTCGATGGTGGTGCCGGTGCCGTACAGGACACTCGCGCCGATGATGAGCATCGAGATCATGAAGACGGCAGTGATGATGTAGCCGACGCTCGAGTCGACCCGCATCGTGGGAATCCAGGACGAGCTCCGCCAGCCTCGCTCGCGTACCCAGTACGTGTAGGCAGCCAGCGAGTAGGTGCCGCTCACCCCGCCGATGACACCGAGTGCGTAGAGCACGGAACCCTCGGGCAGGGTGGGCACCAGCCCGGTGAGGATGTTCTGCTGCAGCCCCGGGAGCAGGAAGATCGCGAGCGCTACCACGGTCACGAACATCAAGCCGACGAAGAACTGCATGATCCGCTCGAAGAGGCCGTAGCGCCCGACGAGCAATATGCCGAAGCCGAGGATGCCGTGGATGATGGCCCATCCCCAGACCGGCATGAGCCCGGGGAACATGGCATTGACGGCGAGCGCGCTCGCCGATGTGATCGCCGCGCCGAAGAAGAACGTCACGAGGCAGAGGTAGACCACGAAGTATCCGCTGGCGACCCGGCTGAGGGAGTGCCAGCCCTGGACGATCGTCTTCCCCGTCGCCATGTACCAGCGGCCCATCCCCTCGACGAGCGAGAACTTGATCAGCGCTCCCAGGATGATGGCCCAGATGAAGACGGTGCCGAACTGCGTGCCGGCAACCAGGGCCGTCACCATGTCCCCGGCTCCCACCCCCGTGGCCGCGATGATGAGCCCCGGCCCGACGATCCTGAGTCTTCCCCTGAACTTCGTCGGAACCTGCGTCGCGGAATGCTGCCCTTCGGTGGCGCCGGTGTCGGCCATGGCAAGCCTCCTCATGCTTGGGCACCCAACTGTGCCGGACTAAATCACGTTGGGGAACCCCCGTGTGACGGAGCGCAGTCTTCAGCAGGTGGCCCAGCTCGCGGCGGGACGCCTCAGCCTTCGTCCAGCACCGCCCTGATCACGTGCCGGGCGTTGTGCGCCATCGCGGGGTTCGTCGTCCGGTAGTACGGCAGTGCGATCAGCGCCTGCGACAGCGTCCGCCCGCGGCCACGACGCCAGGACGCGTCGTCCACGTCGAGCGCCGCACGAAAGACCTCTCTCGCACCGGCCGGCAGCAAGTTCCACGCCGGGAACAGGTCGCAGGCCGGGTCGCCGAACCCCATGCAGCCGAAGTCGAGCACAGCAGTCAGCCTGCCGCCGTCGCCCAGGAGATTGCCCGGCATCAGATCGGCGTGCAGCCACACCGGCGGCTCCGCCCATCCTGGCGCCCGCAGCGCGTCGTCCCATACGGCGGCCACGGCGTCGCAGTCGACGCCCTCATCCGGAACTCCGCGCAGGCTCTCGATCGCCGCTCGGGTATCCGCGTCGAGCGAGGCGACCGGCCCGCCTCGGTGTGCCTGCGGCGCAGCCGGCAGGGTGATGCTCCGGATCGCAGCCACGAACGCGGCCAGGTCCTCGGCAACCAGGACGGGCTCGCTCAGTGCCCCTGCTACGGGATGCTCGCCTGCCAGCCACCGGTACACCGACCACGGCCACGGATACCCCTGGGCGGGCTCCCCGGCTCCGAGCACCTCAGGTACGCGCGTGGGCAGACAGGGCGCGAGACGAGGCAGCCACTCCTGCTCCATCGACACCTCCTCGACCCCGCCCTGCACCACCGGCAGGCGTACGACCATGTCGTCGACCAGCCGGTACATGGCGTTGAGCGTGTATCGAACTGCATGCCGTCGCACCTCGACCGGCTGCTCGCGGCCACCTCGGTCGTGCCCGCCGTCAACCAGATCGAGGTCCACCCCTACTTCCGCCAGTCCGAACTGCTGGCCTACGACGACGAGCACGGTATCCGCAACCAGGCCTGGTCGCCGATCGGCGGGATCACCTTCTACCGGGACGGCAGCAAGGGCTCCACGCTCGAGGACCCGGTCATCGTCGCGGCGCACGGCAGGTCGCCGGCCCAGGTGATGCTCCGCTGGCACCTGCAGCAGGGGCGGCAGGTGATCCCGAAGTCGGTCACGCCGTCGCGGATCGCGGAGAACTTCGACGTCTTCGACTTCGCACTGACCGACGAGCAGCTCGCCGCGATCGACGCGCTCGACACCGGCGTCCGCGGCGGCCCGGAGCCGGACCAGATCACCCGCGAGAACTTCGGTATCGAGATCCCAGAGGCCTGAGCCAGCCGCCGCATTGGGTCAGCTGATGAAGGACTGAGGATCGAAGCGGCCCCAGGCCACGAAGCCGGCCAGGGCGAGGTAGACCAGGGTCGCCGCCATGCTCTTTGTCTCGGAGCGACGAAGGTGCACGATGAATGCACCCACCATCACCAGCACCAGACCGAGCGCAGCAAGCGGCACCAGCACCGGTGCGATGTCGAGCGCGGCCGGCAGGATCAGACCGATCGCGGCCAGTATCTCGAGGGCACCGATCGTCTTGATGGCGCCGGCACTCCAGTCCTCGACCCAGGCCTGCTTCTTGGCGATCTTCTCCTTGGGCACGACGATTTTGGCGCCGCCGGCGAAAGTGAAGACGACGGCGAGCAGGCCGGCTATGATCCACAGAGCGATGTTCACGAGGGTTCTCCTTGCAGCGTTGTCAGCCGTACGACGACGCAGCCCGGCGGAATGTGAGCTTGCGATGGCTTTCTGTGCCAGACCTTGCGGTATGGGTGAGCCAGGACGGCTGGTGGCCGCGCATTGTCACCAGGGCTATCCCGGGCCGCCCCTGTCGTGCGAGATCCATCGCTGGCAGCGTCGGCAACCGATGTGACGCGTCGTGTTGGTCTACTTTGGGTAGATGGGTCACCGAGAGACCGGATCGGTCGCGGGGGCCACGACTGTGCTCGAGCGGGGTCGGGCCGCCTGTCTTCGTCACCGCTGGGTCGACGCCTTCGCCGACCTGTCCGCGGCGGATGACCGCTCGGCTCTCGACGCTGCCGATCTGAACACGCTGGCGAACGTCGCCTACCTGATCGGCCGCGACACCGTGGCCGTCGACGCCTTCCAGCGTGCCCATCAGGCCTTCAGGGAAGCCGGTGACGTGGGCCAGGCAGTGCGGTGTGCGTACTGGCTCGGACTGGTGTTGATGGGATCCGGCCGGCATGCAGAGGCGACCGGCTGGTGGGCGCGCGGCCAACGGCTGCTCGACGAGGAGGGGCACGATCGCGTCGAGCAGGGCTACCTGCTGATCCCGCCTGCGCTGCGGGATCTGCAAGGTGGCGACCCGAGCGCCTGCTACGAAGGATTCTGTGCGGTGTTCGCGATAGCCGACCGTTTCCATGACCCGGACCTGGATGCGTGGAGCAAGATAGGGCGCGGGCGGGCGTTGGTACGGCTGGGGGAGGTCGAACGCGGCCTCACCTTGCTGGACGAGGCGATGGTCGCGGTGACCGCAGGCGACACCTCGCCGATCGTGACCGGGCACGTCTACTGCGTGGTGCTCGTCACCTGCCGGGAGGTGTTCGACCTACGGCGGGCGCAGGAATGGACCACGGCGTTCAGTCGCTGGTGCGCCACCCAGCAAGGGTTGAAGCCGTACCGGGGTCAGTGCCTGGTGCACCGCTCCGAGATCATGCAGCTGCGCGGCAACTGGTCCGAGGCCATCGACGAGGTCCGGCGGGCGTGCGCGCACCTGGCCGACCCGCCGGGCGATCCGGTGCTTGGCATGGCCGAGTATCAGATGGGGGAGCTGTTGCGGCTCCGCGGTGAGTTCACCTCGGCCGAGGATGCCTATCGACGCGCGGGTGAGTGCGGACATGCCGTCCAGCCCGGCCTCGCCCTGCTCCGCATGGCCCAGGGCCGCACCGAAGACGCCGTCGCGGCGATCCGCAGAGTGGCCGCCGAAGCCGAGGGCGACCGCGTCGAGCGAGCCAGGGTGCTCGCCGCGTACATCAAGATCATGCTCGCGGCGGCCGACGTCGGTGCAGCGCGTGCCGCGACGGAAGAGCTGGAGCGGCTGGCCTCGGATTTCGACACCGTCTACCTGCACGCTGTCGGCGCGGCCGCTCGCGGTGCGGTCACGCTCGCGGAAGGCGATGCCCATGCCGCGTGTGGCTCGTTCCGGCGCGCCTGGCAGGCGTGGCAGGACCTCGATGCGCCCTATGAGGCGGCCGAGGTGCGGCTGTCGATGGCGAAGGCATGCCGTGAGCTGGGCGATCACGACACCGCGGAGATGGAGCTGCGTGCCGCCCGCAGGACGTTCGAGAACCTCGCCGCCGCTCCGGCGATGGCTGCGGCGGCGGAACTGTCTCGGGACGCCGCCCGCGCCGATGGGACAGGGCTGACACGCCGCGAGCTGGACGTGCTGCGGCTCGTGGCTACGGGGGCGACCAACCGAGAGGTCGCGCATGCCTTGGCGATCAGCGAGAAGACGGTCGCGAGACACATGAGCAACATCTTCGGCAAGCTCGGGGTCACGTCCAGGGCCGGCGTCACGGCCTACGCTTACGAGCACGCTCTCCTTCCCGGACGCTGACCCGGCTACGCAATTCTTCCCACGCGCCGCCCACCCGGAATTGGGTGTTTCGTTCGAAGCGGCGAAGGCGTCGCATCCCCGATCCTCGGACCACGGCCAGCCCGAATGTCCTGGCAAGGAGATGACACTGATGTCCACACAAGTACCGTCCACTGAGCAGATCCGGCAGTCGTGGGAGATGGTGGCGCCCGGGTTCGATGAGTTCGTCTCGCCGCTGACGATGACGCTCGGGCAGGTCGTTCTCGACGAACTCGGTGTCGGGCCGGGGACCGTGTTCCTCGACGTCGGCGCGGGCAGCGGCGCCCTCGCCATTCCCGCGGCGCGGCGAGGCGCGGACGTGCTCGCCATCGACCTGGCCCCGACCATGATCGAGCGGCTCAACGCACGTGCGCGGGGAATGCCGAACCTGCGAGGCCGCGTGATGGACGGCGAACACCTCGACCTCGCGGACGACTCGTTCGATGTAGCCGCCTCGGTCAACGGCGTGACGTTGTTCCCTGGTGTCGACGGCGGCATCGCCGAGATGGTGCGGGTGACGAAGCCGGGCGGCAGGGTCGTTCTCGTGTGCTTCGCATACGGCATCGAGTACGCGGAGTGGGTCGCGTTCTTCTTCGCGGCGGTAAGGACGGCGGTGCCCGATGCACCGCTACCTCCGGTGGATCCACCGCCGCTGCCGTTCCAGCTGGCGGATCCGCAGAAGTTGCGGACCAAGCTCGTCGAGGCCGGGCTGGCCGATGTCTCGGTCGAGGTGGCGAGCTGGGATGTCCAGGTGCAGTCCGCGGCGCACTACTGGGACGTGGTCACCGCGAGCAACCCGATCGCCACGCGGATCGTCACCCAGCTCACTACCCAGCAACAGGCGGATGTGCGGCAGGTGATCGACGGCATGCTGCGTGAGCGGTCGGACGGCTCGCCAGGCGCTGTGCTGCGCAGTCCGACGAACATCGGTGTCGGCACCAAGCGCTGAACAGGCCGTGGACCACACGACTACGAACAAGGAGAGCCATGACTGCCAACGAGATGTCCGGGGCTCGCTACGGCGCGATCGCCGTGGCGACGGCACCCGTCGTGCTCGCTGTCGCGTTCGTCGCACATCCGTTCATCGCGCGCATGCCCGACGCGGAGGCGATAGCCGCCGCCGTCGAGGCGAACCAGACCGGCTGGGTCGCCGTGCACCTCCTCACGCTGCTCGGTGTCGCGTTGACCGCGCTGGCGTTCGTCGCGATCCGGGCACACCTGCGGGATGCGGGCGAGAACCGGTTCAGCGCGAGGGCGTTGCCGTGGGTTCTGTTCGGCAGCGCGTTGTACGGGTTCCTCCCAGGACTGGAGTTCGCGCCGCTCGCGGCGGCGCGTACAGGCGCAGATGTGGCTGCCGCGCAGGACACGTTGACGCCGATTTTCCTGCCGGTGCTCGCGGCGAGCGCGATCACCTTCGCCATCGGCGCCGCGGGGTTCGCGAAGGCCGTCATCGACAGCGCAGTCCTGAGCAGGTCGTTGTCGCGTGTCGTCGCGATCGCGCTGATCGTGCTCGCGATCTCGCGGTTCGTCCCGTTGGGGGTGGTGCAGTTCTACGTCCAGTCCGCGGCCGGGCTGGTGGCGCTGTGGCCGCTTGCCCACAGCCTCTGGCGAGCCACTACGCCGGCGCCGAACATCGGCCGGCGGCCCGCTGCGGCTGGTTGAGACAGCAGTCCGTCACGCCGCACCGCAGGTCGCGTCAGTGCAGGCCGAGGAGCTCGGCGGCGTCCTGCCACATGGTGGTCACCACCTGGGCGGCGGGTTCCTTGGTGGCGAGGGCCGCGCTCTGCCCGGCCCAGTGGTTGGCGCGGTCCAAACCGGCTGGGGCGCCGCGCCGCCACTGGGCGACGAGCTGGCGCTGTATCGGGTAGGGGGCCGGTGGGGAAGCATCCGGCGCCGTCCAGGCCGTGAGGTACGGGGTAGGCGCGGCTCGTCCCAGCCGGCCGGAGTACGCCCGCGTGGTCACCGTCGCCTCCGGGGCGAGTCCGTCCAACGCCGCCGACCATTCGGCGGCGATACCCGTCTCCGGGCAACGCAGCAACGCGGTGCCGACCTGTACGGCGCTGGCGCCGAGCGTCAGCGCGGCCGCCACGCCACGTCCGTCGGCGATGCCGCCGGCGGCGATCACCGGTACCCGCAGGTGGTCGGCGAACCTGGGGAGCTGGGCGAACAGCCCTACGTCGACGTGTTCCGCGCCGTCGGGCTGGAACGTGCCGCGGTGACCGCCGGCTTCCATGCCCTGCGCGACGATCGCGTCCGCGCCGGCGTCCTGTGCGGCCAGTGCGTCGTGCAGTGTGGTTGCGCACGCGAACCACGCGATGCCTTCGTCGTGCAGACGTTGCACGAAGGCGGGCTCGTAGATGCCCATGATGGAGGAGATCACCCGCGGTCGTGCCGCGAGCATCGCCGCGCACTGTTCCTCGAACGCCGGGGCGGCCGCGCCGGGAGGCCCGGCGGTGCCGAACCTGCCGAGGAACGCCCGCGCGGCCTCGGCGCGCGCATCGTCGTCGACCGGCGGGTCCGGGATCCAGTTGTTGAGCTGGAACACGCCGTCAGGTGCGCCGGCGCGGAACTGCTCGGTCCACTCCGCGATCCGCGCCGGGGTGTCGAGGACCACGCCGCTGGCACCCATGCCGCCGGCGCCGGCCACCGCAGCGGCGAGCTCGGGAGGGCACGCGCCGGCCATCGGCGCCTGGATGATCGGCAGCCCAAGCCCGTAGGTGCGGCAGAACGACTGCACCCGCTCCGCCGTCCGGTCCGAGCTCATCTGCCTCTCCTCACGCCACGCCCTGGGGTGTCCGGGTCGGCCGGCGGCCGACCCGGACACCGGTGGTCAGGCTACGTCGAACCGGTCGAGGTTCATCACCTTGTCCCACGCGGCCACGAAGTCGCGCACGAACTTCTCCCGCGCGTCGTCGCAGGCGTAGACCTCGGCGACGGCGCGCAGCTCGGAGTTCGAGCCGAACACCAGGTCGGCGCGGCTGCCGGTCCACTTGACCTCGCCGGTGGCGCGGTCCCGGCCCTCGAAGGTCTCGGCCTCCTCGGACGTCGGCTTCCACTCCGTGCCCATGTCGAGCAGGTTCGTGAAGAAGTCGTTGGTCAACGACCCCGGCGTCGAGGTGAGCACACCGAGCGACGAGTTGTCGTAGTTCGCACCGAGGACGCGGAGACCGCCGACCAGCACGGTCATCTGGGGCGCGCTCAGCGTGAGCAGGTTCGCCCGGTCGATGAGCAGGTGCTCGGCCGGGAGCGGGTTACCCTTGCCGAGGTAGTTGCGGAACCCGTCGACGCTGGGCTCGAGGTAGGAGAACGAGTCCACGTCGGTCTGCTCGGCCGACGCGTCCATCCGGCCCGGCGTGAACGGCACCTCGACGTCGTAGCCGGCGTTCTTGGCGGCCTGCTCGACACCGGCACATCCGCCGAGGACGATCAGGTCGGCCAGCGAGACCCGCTTGTTTCCGCTCTGCGAGGAGTTGAAGCTCTCCTGGATCCCCTCCAGCGTGCGCAGCACCTCCGCGAGCTGGCCGGGGTTGTTGACCTCCCAGCTCCGCTGCGGCTCGAGGCGGATGCGACCCCCGTTGGCGCCGCCGCGCTTGTCGCTGCCGCGGAACGTGGATGCCGCCGCCCACGCGGTGGAGACCAGCTGCGAGACGGACAGCCCCGAGCTCAGCAGCTGGCTCTTCAGGTCGGCGATCTCGCCGGCCCCGATCAGCTCGTGGTCCACCGCGGGGATCGGGTCCTGCCAGATCAGCGTCTCGCTGGGCACCTCGGGCCCGAGGTAGCGCTGCACCGGGCCCATGTCGCGGTGGGTGAGTTTGAACCACGCCCGGGCGAACGCGTCCGCCAGCTCGTCGGGGTTCTCCATGAACCGCCGCGCGATCGGCTCGTAGACCGGGTCCATCCGCAGCGACAGGTCCGTGGTGAGCATGGTCGGCTTGTGCTTCTTGGCCGGGTCGTAGGCGTCCGGGACGGTCGCCTCGGCGTCCTTCGCGACCCACTGGTGCGCACCTGCCGGGCTCTTGGAGAGCTCCCACTCGTGCTCGAAGAGGTTCTTCAGGAACCCGTTGCTCCACTGCGTCGGCGTGGAGGTCCAGGTGACCTCGAGCCCGCTGGTGAGGGCGTCGGCACCCTTTCCGGTGCCGTGGCCGCTGTGCCAGCCGAGGCCCTGCGCCTCGAGCGGGGCGGCCTCGGGGTCCGGGCCCATCTTGTCGTCCGGGTGGGCACCATGGGTCTTGCCGAAGCTGTGGCCACCGATGATCAGCGCGGCGGTCTCCTCGTCGTTCATCGCCATCCGGCCGAAGGTCTCCCGGATGTCGTGGGCCGCGGCGACCGGATCGGGTACGCCCTCGGGACCCTCAGGGTTGACGTAGATCAGACCCATGTGCGTTGCGCCGAGTGGGTTCTCCAGCTCGCGCTTGTCGCCGCCGGAGATGCGCAGTTCGCTGCCGAGCCACTCGGTCTCCGAGCCCCAGTAGACGTCGGTCTCGGGCTCCCAGGTGTCCTCGCGGCCACCGGCGAAGCCGAAGGCCTCGAAGCCCATCGACTCGAGTGCCACGTTACCGGTGAGGACCATCAGGTCGGCCCAGGAGATCTTGCGGCCGTATTTCTGCTTGACCGGCCACAGCAGGCGACGGGCCTTGTCCAGGCTCACGTTGTCCGGCCAGCTGTTGAGCGGCGCGAACCGCTGCTGGCCGGCGCCGGCGCCGCCGCGGCCGTCGCTCACGCGGTACGTACCTGCGCTGTGCCAGGCCATCCGGATCATCAGCGGACCGTAGTGCCCGAAGTCGGCCGGCCACCAGTCCTGCGAAGTGGTCAGCACCTCCTGGATGTCCCGCTTCACAGCGGCCAGGTCGAGGCTGTTGAACTCCTCGGCGTAGTCGAACTCCTCGCCCATCGGGTCCGCCACAGCGGGGTTCTTGGCGAGGATCTTCAGGTTCAGCCGGCTCGGCCACCAGGCACTGTTGGTGTCACCGTGCGTCGGGTGCGGTAGCCGGCCGCCGTGCACGACCGGGCAGCCTCCGCCCTCCGTGGTCGCGTCTGCGGCGCCTGCAGCTTGGTTCTCAGACATCGATTCCTTCCGGGGATCGCAGCGGGTGCTCAGGAACTGGTTACGGTGGAGCAGTCGGGGCACAGGCCCCGGTAGACGACCTCGGCCTCCTCGATGGTGAAGCCGTGGTCGTCGGACGCGGTCAAGCAGGGTGCGGCACCGACGGCGCAGTCGACGTCGGCGATGGCGCCGCACGACCGGCACACGACGTGGTGGTGGTTGTCCCCGACGCGCGCCTCGTAACGCGCCACGGAGCCCGGCGGCTGGATGCGCCGCAGCAGCCCCGTGGCAGTCAGCGCGCGAAGCACGTCGTATACCGCCTGGTGGGACACCTCGCCGACATCCGCACGCACGACACCGATGATCGTGTCCGTGTCGGCGTGTGGATGGTCGTGCGCCGCGGCGAGTACCGCCAGCCGAGGACGCGTCACGCGGAGAGCTACCCCGCGCAACATGCGCTCGAATTCGGAACTCGTCGGCACGCTTCGAAGTCTGCCGCAATTTCTGGAATCAATCAAGAAATCATTCGTCAGCCCCCCGTGGCAGACTGCACCGGCAGCGAGACCGCGAGTTCCGAGGAGCGCCCGGTGGCCGACTTCGTGCTGATCCATGGGACGACGCAGTCCCCGGCCGGCTGGCAGCGGCTCGCTCGCGAGCTGGACGGTCGCGGTCATCGCAGCACGGCGGTCGACCTTGCCGGCGGCGACGGCCGGCCGGCGGCCGAGCACGCCGACGCGGTCGCCGCCCAGGTGCCGGCCGACCTGGTCGGCCCGGTCGTGGTCGCGCACTCCGGGATGGGCCTGGTACTCCCCGCGGTGGCCGACCGGCTCGGCGCACGGCACCAGGTGTGGCTCGCCGCGTACGTCCCGGACGGCCGCCGCAGCCTCGTCGAGGAGGTCTCCGCAGGCACCGACCGAGGTGTTCGACCTCGAGTGGTTGGGCGTGGACCCGACCGCCGACCCGGTGCTGGCCACGTACTTCCTGTTCCACGACTGCGACCTGGAGACGCTGCAGTGGGCGCTCACCACGCTGCGGCTGGTCGCTCCCGAGCGCCTGTACCACGAGCCCGTCGGGCTGTCGCCGCACATCCCGTCCACGTACGTGGTGGCCACGGCCGACCGCACCCTGCGGCCGGAGTGGTGCCGAGCCGCGGCGGTCGACCGGCTCGGGGCCGCCGTGGTCGAGATCGACGCCGGTCACTGCCCGCACGTGTCGAGACCGGAGGGCACCGCCGCCATCCTCGCCAGGGTGGCGTCCGCCGGGCCTACGCTAGCGCGGTGAGGTGGTGCGGCGATGTCGGTTGAGCGTCTCGAGAAGGCCGTGGACGAGCTCGTGCGGGCACAGCGGCTGCGGCTGATGGCCAGGTTCGGCTACACGCAC
The DNA here is from genome assembly GCA_009379825.1 of Streptosporangiales bacterium. NCBI lineage: Bacteria > Bacillati > Actinomycetota > Actinomycetes > Streptosporangiales > Streptosporangiales bacterium. The sequence goes on along the minus strand of WHTA01000047.1, from coordinate 31,686 downwards.
GGGGCCGCCGGCGGCTGGCACAACCACAACCTCACCCATGCCACCGACGTCGGGGAGCGTGGGGGTTGCCCTCGCCGGGCGGCTGGTGGCCAGCGGTGACCTGCCGCCACACCGCACCGTCCGAGAGCGGCAGCCTGCGGGCGTTGCCGCTGACCGAGCTGGACCGCACCACGGGTTTCCTCGCCGACCAGCAGGTGTTGTTCAGGGATCACGAGTACGGGCTGCAGCAGAGCCGGGAGCTGTTCCCGCACCAGGCGCTGAACTCCGGCCGCCTGGGCGAGCTGCATGGCGGGCTCGTCGCGGGCCGGCTGGACTGGCCGGGCGCGGTCGACCTGGCAGGCGGCTGGGCGCGTGGTGAGTCCAGCCGACGGGTCGACGGAGCGGACCGGGCGCTGTCCGGCGGGCGCAGGCTGGAGAGCCAGCGGCAGCGCGACCACACCCGGCAGCGACCGGCCGACGGGCGCGGCTGACGCAGTCCCCGGTACGGAGGGTGCTGCCGTACCGGGGACTGCCGATCGTGCCGACGGTACGCCTTACACCTCGAGCCCCTCGATCACGCCGACGCCCGGCACGTACATGTCGAGGGTCTCCCTGTCCTCCGTCGGTGCGGTGAAGTAGAACCACACGTCGCTCGTCTGTCCCTCCTCCAGCTCGGTCGGGATGCCCGACCTGATCGCCTCGCCCTTGCCGGTGATGTAGGAGCGGAGCTTGGTGCCGCCCTCGTTGTCCTGGAGCACCGTGTTGGACGCGTCGTCGGTCACCAACGTGTCGCCGCTGAACAGCGGCATCACCGGCACGCCGTACTCGCCGGCGGAGACGGCGGTCGTCCGCATCCGCACGTAGACGAACGGTCCCTGCTTCTTGACCTGCATCACGTCCACCTGGATGGTGCCTTCCTCACCGTCGAAGTTCTTCAGCGTCCGCTGGTACGCGCCGAGCGAGCCTTCGACCTGCTGCCCCTCGGCCGGTTCCGCGGCCTCGGTGTTGGGGCGCGAGATGTCCGTCGAGCTGGTGTCGTCGGTCGGCTCGGTCTTCGTGGTCGTGTAGGTGATGGTGACCCGCCGGTTCTTCGCCTTGTCGGCCGCGGACCGCTCCGGGTCGACCGCCAGGCTCTTCTCGCCCTTGCCGACCGGTTTCAGCTCGGTGTCGGTGCCGGTGAGCCTCGGTTCGAGCGCGTCGGCCACCGCCTTCGCCCGCCTGGTCGACAGATCCTGGTTGTACGACGTCGACCCGTCCGTATCGGTGTGCCCGACGATGTCCACCGGCCCGGTCGCCTCGGACTCCTCGATCCGGTCGGCCACCTCGTCGAGCGTGTCCTTGGAGCTGGAGTTGAGGTCCGCGGAGTCCTTGGCGAAGAGCATGTCGGTGTTCAGGGTGAGCTCGCGCTTCCTGCCCTCGCGCCGTTCGCCGATCAGCACCAGTGGTTCCCTGCGGTCCTGCAACGACTCGGACTGGCCGGTGACCTGCACGGTCGTGGGCTTGCCCTTGGCGCCCTCGCCCGGCTTCTTCCAGGCGGGCGAGGGCGACTCGGCGCCGGCCGTGCCCGGCACCGCGACCAGGGTGAGCGCGGCGACCGTCAGGCCGATCAGCGGGAGACGCGACCGCCTCATGCCGACACCTCGACACCGGGCAGCGGACCGACGTTCTTGAAGACGACGGTCATCGACTCCACCGAGTCAGGGGGAGCGGGGTAGTCGGCGTACAGCGCCGTGGGCTGGTCGAGCGGGAAGTCGTCGAGCTCGTTGGAGCACACGCATTCCTTGCCGCCGCTGAGGACCGGGTACTTGCGCATGTTGTCGGTGTCGAGGAGATACACGCCCGTGACGTCGTTGCCGAGCGTCTCGCTGCTGAACGCGTCGCTGGGCAGCGGGTCGGAGCCGCCCTTGCTCTGCGGGGTGACGGCGAAGACCAGCCGCACGACGTCGTCGTAGCGCTTGAGCGCGATGACGTCCATGGTGACCTTGTAGCTGCCGCTCTCCGCCGTGTATGTGGCGATCGAGTCCTTCACCCTGCCGTTCCCGCCGACCTCGATCTGCGGTGGCTTGTCGTCCGCGATGTCGTCACCGCCGCCGAAGAGGGTGCAGCCATTCAGCGCGCTGACGCCGAGTACGGCCGCGACCAGCCAGCCGGCGGCGAACCGCCTTGTCCTGTCCAAGACCGTTGCTCCATTCCGGTTGTGTTCGTACGGTGCGATGCCGCGGGGGTGCGGTCGGTTCGGCGGCGTTTTACCTCGTACCGGCCCGTCGCCTATCTTGTGGGGACGGAGCGGCCCGGGAGGAGCACTCATGACGATGCCCGACGGCGTGCAGGTGACCGGTGCGGTCAAGGCCGGCTACGACGAGATCCTCACCACCACGGCGCTCGAGCTGGTGGCGCTGTTGCACCGGGAGTTCGAGCCGCGGCGGCAGCAGCTGCTCGACGCCCGCAGGCAGCGGGCCGCGGCGCTCGCCGCCGGCGGAACCCTCGGGTTCCTCGACGAGACCAGCGCGATCCGTGCGGACGACTCGTGGCGGGTGGCCGATCCGGCGCCGGGACTGGTGGACCGGCGGGTGGAGATCACCGGTCCGACCGACAGGAAGATGACGATCAACGCGCTGAAGTCGGGCGCGAAGGTCTGGCTCGCCGACCAGGAAGACGCGAACACCCCGCTGTGGGAGAATGTCGTCGGCGGTCAGCTGAACCTGCTGCACGCGGTGACCGGCTCGATCGACTTCACCAGCCCCGAGGGGAAGAGGTACGAGCTCGGCGACGGCGAGCTGGCGACCATCGTGGTGCGGCCGCGCGGCTGGCACCTGCCGGAGAAGCACGTCCTCGTCGACGGCCAGCAGATCTCGGGCAGCCTCGTCGACTTCGCGCTCTACCTAACCGCGTGTGGCCGCAAGCAGGTCGACCGCGGGTACGGGCCGTACTACTACCTGCCGAAGATGGAGTCGCACCTGGAAGCGCGGCTGTGGAACGACGTCTTCAACGCAGCGCAGGACTTCCTCGGCATCCCGCGCGGCACGATCCGCGCCACCGTGCTGATCGAGACGTACCCGGCGGCGTTCGAGATGGAGGAGATCCTCTACGAGCTGTGCGAGCACTCGTCCGGGCTGAACGCCGGCCGCTGGGACTACATGTTCAGCGTGATCAAGTGTTTCCGTACCCGCGGCAAGGAGTTCCTGCTGCCGGACCGCAACTCGGTGACGATGACCGTGCCGTTCATGCGGGCTTACACGGAGCTGCTCGTCCGCACCTGCCACAAGCGCGGTGCGCACGCGATCGGCGGCATGGCGGCGTTCATTCCCAGCAGGGACCCGGAGATCAACGAGGCGGCGTTCGCCAAGGTCAAGGACGACAAGACCAGGGAGGCAGGCGACGGCTTCGACGGCTCGTGGGTGGCACACCCGGGCATGGTGGACATCTGCAAGGAGGCGTTCACCGCGGTCCTCGGCGACCGGCCGAACCAGCTCGACAACCTGCGCACCGACGTCCAGGTGACTGCCGATCAGCTGCTCGACGTCGCCGCGACTCCTGGCTCCGTCACCGAGGAGGGGCTGCGCAACAACATCAGCGTGGGCATCCAGTACCTCGAGTCGTGGCTGCGCGGGTCAGGTGCCGTCGGCATCAACAACATGATGGAGGACGCCGCGACGGCGGAGATCTCCCGCAGCCAGGTGTGGCAGTGGCTGCACAACGGCGTCGAGCTGGCCGGCGGCAGCACCGTCACCCGCGACCTGGTGGCCCGGCTGATCGAGGAGGAGATGGCGGCGATCCAGGCGAGGATCGGCATGCACGAGTACGCCGGCGGCCGGTGGGACGACGCGCGCGCCACCTTCACCGAGATGGCCCTCTCCGACGAGTACGCCGACTTCCTCACCCTGCCCGCCTACGAGCGCATGCCCTGACCGGCGTGCCTGCACCTTCGGCGGACGGGTGAGCCTAGTCACATCCCCGGTTCTGTAGTGTCTCGTCGACCCAGGTGCGGTCCCAGTTACCGGCTTCGATCTGCCGCATGGCCTCTTCTTCCTTGGCGAGCACGGCCTTGGCGTCGGTGAGGACGCCCGCGGCCGCGTCCGCGGGCACCACCACTACACCGTCGCCGTCGCCGACGAGCAGGTCACCGGGGTTGATCACCGCACCTCCGCATGAGATCGGCACGCCGATCTCGCCTGGTCCGTCCTTGAACGGGCCACGCGGGGTGAGTCCCTTGGCGTAGACCGGGAAGCCGAGCTCGCTGATGGCAGCGCCGTCGCGTACGGGGCCGTCCACGACGAACCCTGCTACGCCGCGGCGACGTGCATGCATGCACATCAGCTCACCGAGGAGAGCGTGCGCGACCTCACCGTCGCCGGCGATCGCGATCACGTCGCCGGGTTCGGCGATGTCGATGGCCTTGTGCACCATCAGGTTGTCCGACGGCCGAGTCCGGACGGTCAGCGCAGGGCCGACGAGTGGCACGGTGGGGTCGCCTACAGGTGTGATGCCGTCGGCGACGGTGCGGAAACGCCCGAGGACGTCTGCGATGTTCGGGGTAGGCAGCTGCGCTGCGGCAAACTCTTCGACGAGCTCGCGTGGCACCCGCTGGTAGTCCGTGCGTACTTGGAAGCCCAGGCGTTCGGTCATCGTCTATCTGTATCAGAGCGCCTGGGCCCCAACAACGCTCGTCGAGCGGTGGAGCCGGCGGGCGGCGGCGGTGAGCAGGACGATCGCGGCGGTGGCGAACACCGCGTTGCCGATCAGGTCGACGGTGGGGTCGCTGCCGGCTGCGGCGTGCTGGGGGAAGCCGTGCCAGGCGTAGGTCAGGGTGGCGCCTGCGGCCAACGCGAGCTCGTGGGCGTCCGTCCATACGCCGTGACCACGACCGTACGAGTGCTGCGACGGTGGCCAGCAGGGTGCCGTAGACGGCGACGGTCAGCCAGGGCAGCTGGTTGAACCAGGTCGCCAGCGCCATGAAGACCGAGCCGGCGAGCAGCGCCGTACCGCCGACGAGCGAGGGACTCGGTGCGGGCGGGCCGCAGGGCGAGGGCTGCCGGTCCGGTTTCTGGAGCAGCATCGCGACGACGACCAACCCGACGACGACCAACCCGACGACCGTGATGCCGGACCCGACGAACTGCGGCATGGCGGCGACGAAGTCGTCGTTCTGCAGTGACGACAGCGCGGTGAGTGCCGCGCCGAGCGTGAACACGACGGCCGTGACTGTGATGCCGATACGGCCGAGCCACGGTGTCGTGCTGCGCGTGCGGGCGAGGATCTCCACCAGCGCGATGGGCACGCTGATGCTCCACACCGTGTGCAGGGTGAGGACGAAGAGCGTCCACCAGCCGCCCATGCCGAGCGCGGGGATGTGTGCGGGCTGGAGCAGCCGCAGGCCGGCGTAGTGCGGGTTGAACAACGACTGCGTGGTGAACGCTTCCTCGAACACCCCGTAGGCCAGCGCGAGCACGATGATGGTCGGCCAGCCGCCGCCGGTACGGCGCGCCACCTCACGGATCAGCAGTGCGCCGCCGCCGTACAACGCGGCCATGAACGGGAGTACGCCGAGCATGCTGATCGATATGTTCCCGAGCAGGTACTCACCGACCAGCGGAGACAGGACGAACAACCCGAGCGCGGGAACCAGACGGCCCATGCGAAACCCCTTCCTCGTCACGACGGTTGGAGCGTATGCGCGCAGGCCGGCGGCCGAATCGGTCGAGCGACCAGTGACTCGTCGACTGTCGGCTATGCCTGACTGGCCAACCGGTAGGTTCGGTGTCATGACGACGAAGCCACTGTCCGTGCAGCACATCGAAGAAGCTAGCCGAACGATCGATCCCGTCTTCCGCGACACGGCACAGTTCAGCGACGAGGTGTTGTCGCGCGAGCTGGGCAGGGACATCGTCGTGAAGGTCGAGACACTCAACCCGATCAGGTCGTTCAAGGGACGCGGCGCGGGCTACTTCATCCAGCAGGTGCCGGCCGGCCACCACGTCGTCTGCGCGTCGGCAGGGAACTTCGGCCAGGCGATCGCGTACGCCGGCCGGCAGCGCGATGTCCCGGTGCGGGTGTACGCGGCGACGAACGCCAACCCGATGAAGGTCGAACGGATGCGACTGCTCGGCGCGGACGTCGTGCAGGTCGGCGACGACTTCGACGCGGCAAAGGACGCTGCGCGCGCGTACGTCGCGGAAGGCGACGGCCGGCTGTTCGTCGAGGACGGCAAGGAACCACGCATCTCGGAAGGGGCCGGCAGCATCGCCGTCGAGCTGGCACCGCTCGACCTCGACGTGGTGCTCGTGCCGGTCGGCAACGGTGCGCTCATCACGGGAATCGCACGCTGGCTGAAGGAGCACTCACCGCGCACCCGCGTGGTCGGGGTCTGCGCGGCCGGTGCGCCGGCGATGGTGTTGAGCTGGCGGGGCGAGACGGAACGGTTGTCCGCGGCGACGGCGCAGACGATGGCCGACGGTATCGCCGTACGGGTGCCCATCCCCGAGGCCGTCGACTGGATGCGGGCCGACGTCGACGACATGCTCCTGGTGGACGAGGAGCACATCATGACCGCGCTGCGCATGGTGCGCGACACCCTCGGCCTGCTGCTCGAGCCGGCCGCGGTCGTCGGCATCGCCGCGCTGTTGCAGCACTCGGTGCCGTCCGGCGCGACCGCGACGATCCTCACCGGCAGCAACTTCTCCGCCGACCTGTTCGCCGGCTAGCCTCCATCTTTCACGTGTGGTCACGCCAGTGCGCTGTTCGCGCTGATCACCGAGCTGCTTGCGGCCGCCTGGTGACTTGCTCGTCAGACCGGTCACCGCGCCGGTGATGAAAGACCGAGGCTAGGTACGGCGACGGCGAGCCAGCTGACCGCTGCCGGGACGAGGAACACGGCGTACACCTGGTGCCAGCCGAGCTGGTTCGCGGCATGCCCGGCGAACAGCGGAGCGGAGAGCCCGGCCAGCCCCCAGCTGGTGAAGACCACGCCGTACGTCGCCCCGAGCCGGTCGGTGGGGAAGCGGTCCGCCGCGGCCGCCGGGGTGAGCGCGGACAGGGCGCCGTACTGCGTGCCGAGGACGAGCAGAGCGGCCAGGCTCACGGCGCGGCTGTCGGTCAGTGCCAGCGCGACACAGGCGACGACCAGGGTCGCTGCCGTCAGGTGCATGGCCACCGGCCGGCTCAGCCGGTCGGAGAGCGGCCCCACGACCAGCCGGCCGCCGAAGTTGCCTGCGCTCAGCAGCGCGACCGCGAGTGCGGCCGTGTGCGGCCCGCCGGCGAGCGCACCCGCGTGCGCGAACGCGGCCAGGCCGGGAGCACTGCCCAGCCCGAAGGCGAGCCACAGCCGGAGCGTCGTACCGGAGTAGACCGGGCCGCGCCGGCTCGACGGGTCTGGCCGTGGCGGTGCCTGCGCGGGCAGGAGCATCGCGGCCACGAGCACCGTCGCCGCGGTGCCGATCGCCAGTACGCCCAGCGTGCCGGCTCGCCCGACGACGTCGAGCAGCACGGCAGCCACCGGGGCGACCACGACCGTGCCACCGGCGTACGCACTCACCACGAGCCCGAGGGCGAGCCCGCGCCGTGTCGTCACCGCGCCGGCCACGCGGACTGCGGTGGCGTAGCCGGTACCCGTTGCCAGCCCGAGCAGTGCGCCGAAGCTGAGCACCACCGCGAGCAACGACGAGGCGACCGCCGCGCACGCGAGACCCGCGGCCGCGCCGAGCGCCGTGCCCACCGCGAGCCGGCGCGGTGCGACCCGGTCCGCCAACCGGCCGCCACCGAGCACACCGGCGGTGAAGCCGACCAGGCCGACGGAGAACGTCACCGCGAGCGAAGCGCGGGAGACGTCCAGCTCGCGACCGAGTACCGGTACGAAGACGTCCCAGGCGAACAGCGAGCTGACCGCGAGGTCGAGCAGGATGGCTCCCGCGATGGATCGAGTGCTCGACACAGGCATGTCAGTCATCATGCCGTGGTTACAATCGCCGGGTGAGATGGGCCAACGGCAACACCGAGGACGATTCCGAGCCGAACGTCCCGGACGCGCCGCTGAACGCGACCGACAGTCAGATCCTCAGCCTGCTACAACTCGACGGCCGCATGCCGTACCGCGAGATCGCACGCCAGGTCAACGTGTCCGAGGGCACCGTGCGCAGCAGGGTGAAGCGGTTGCAGGCCGACGGCGTGCTGACCATCGCCGCGATCGCCGACCCGTTCAAGCTCGGTTACAGCATCCAGATGTTCTGCTTGCTCAAGGTGGAGCTCAGCAGCAGGCAGTCGGTCATCGACGAGCTGGAGGGCTGGCACGAGATCACGTACATCTCGTCCTGCACCGGCCGCGCCGACCTCTACGTGCAGATGGTCTGCAGGGATGCAAACCACCTCTGGGAGATCCTCTACGAGCGGCTGCCCACCGTGCCGGGTGTCACGAACGTGGAGACCTTCCACGAGATCAGGATGCACAAGGTCTCTTACGTCTACCCGAGCTTCGGTGAGCAGCCGCGCTGACCGTTCGACTACGTTGGCGCCGACTCGCGTGCCGTCGTACTGGCGGGCTTCTCCACGGCGAACAGCGTGGGCCGCCACCGTTGCTGCAACTTGGACAGCACGACGTACGTGGTGGCGCCGACGAGCACCGCAGGCAGTGATGCGGTCAGGTAGGGGAACAGCGACGAGTTCGGTATCAGCGTGTAGGGGTTCAGGATCGACAGGTAGGTGAGGCTGCCAACGAGCAGCGAGACCAGGCCTGCCGGGTTGAACCCGCCGAGATACCAGTACTTCGACTCGGTGCCCGTGACGTACAGCGAAGACACCACCATGGCGTTCTTGCGGCCGAGGATGAACCAGTCCGCGATCTGCACACCGATCATCGGGCCGGTCACCATGCCCAGGAAGGCCATGAAGATGCCGATGTTGTCGAAGATGGTGCTGGCGAAGAAGACGAGCACGAGCAGCATCGGCGCGAGCACGAGTGCGACGGTCTTCCGCCACGAGATCCGGCGGCCGAAGCCGGCGGTCTGCTTGACGGCGAGCGTGCTGACGTAGACACCGACCAGGGTGGAACCGAGGTTGGCGAATGCGATGAACGTCAGCACCACCAAGGCACCCACGTCACCGGTGATCTTGGGCACCCACACCGTGGGGTCGGCCTCGCCGGTCATCAGCGCACCGAACAGGCTGACGGCTGCGACCAGTGCCCAGGCGAGCCCGAGACCGAGCATGGTCGGCAGCACGGTCTTGCGCGCGTCCGAGACCATGCGCACGATGCCGCCCATGTATCCCCACCAGCCGAACGTGCCGCCGATCAGCATCTCCACGACCGTGGTGTAGTTCTGCAGCCGGTTCTCGGTCGGCTCGATCGCGGAAGCGTTGCCGATGGCCGCGGCACCGTACTCGCGCATCAGGAGGTAGACCAGGTAGATGGCGAGCAAGGCGATGCACCCGGCGATGATGGGGCCGCTGCGGCTGAGTGAGCGCGCGCCACGGCTGACCATGAAGCCGAGCACGAGCAGGCCGGCGACCGAACAGACGATGGCCGCCGCCGTACGTGACGAGTCGTCGATCACGCCGAAGATGATCAGCACGGAAGCCGCCGCCCGGCCGAAGAAGATCATCAACACGGTGTTCCAGCCGATCGCGTTGAGGATCATCACCAGCAGGCCGACGTACGCGCCGCGGCTACCCAGTTGTGGCTTGGTCGAGAGGGTGGTCTCGACCCCGTGCTTCGTGCTCACCGGCGCGGTGGCGAGGGTCACCAGGTACTGCCCGATGAGCGCACCTGCGGCCATCGCGAGCATGCCCATCTTGGCGTTCAGGAAGAGCGCCGCGGTGCCGCCGATGACGAACGACCACGTGGCGATACCGGTGCTCGTGCACACCGTGCCGAGGACGAAGCTGCTCCAGTTCCGCTCGGCTACGGGAACGGGCAGGCTGGACTTGGGGACGGTAGTCGTCGGTTTCACAGCCATCCCCAAACCAGCAGTACGACAGGCACTGCGATGCCGAGGAGCGCGAGCAGGACGAGGTCCTTGGCCGCGAACTCCTCCCCGTCTCCATCGAGTCAATTGCGGACGGATCCAGCTGAACGTGGTCGTCCAGGTCCCTGGTCATGACGAACCTTCTCTAGGAACGGCTTCTCCAGAAGCGGCGAAAGGTGCTGGAGTGCGTAACTGTTCCTGCTAACCGATACGGGTTGCGTAGCAACTGTGCCATTTATCTACGCACTGGTCCGGCATACTGGCAGCGGCCCGATCGCATGTCAACGACGGGCCTTCGATACGTGACGATGCCGGAAGCTGCTCGCTGCCGGGCCCGTCCGAGCCGGCCCCTCGTGTTTGACAGTGCGTCGGGGCAGTGCCAGGATGCGAATCTATGCGTAGTTTTGAGACTAATTTCCTACGCAATGCGTAGACAGACCTTCGATCGAATGCGCATCGCGGCGACAAGGGAAGGAAGCCTGTGAACGACTCTCGACCTCTCGTGCTCGGCATCGATGCGGGCGGCACGATGACCGACACCCTGCTCGTCGACGAACGTGGCCGCTTCGCAGTGGGTAAGGCCTCCACGACGCCGCACAACGAGGCGGAGGGCTTCGTCGAGTCCGCGCACGACGCGGCCGGTTACTGGGACCTCACGGCGCGCGAGACGTTCGAACGGCTCTCCGTCGTGCTGTACTCCGGCACCGGCATGCTCAACACGCTGCTCTCCCGTACCGGCCAACGGGTCGGCCTGCTCGTCACGCGCGGCATGGAGGACGCCGTGCTGATGGGGCGTGGGCTGCAGTCGTGGGCGGAGTACTCGTACCCGGACCGGCTGCACGCGGTCACCCACGCACCGCCTGACCCGCTGGTGCCGAGGAACCTGGTCAGGGGAGTCACCGAGCGCATCGACCAGTTCGGCAAGGAGATCGCGCCGGTCTACGAGCACGAGGTCGTTGCCGCGGTTGCGGACCTGGTCGAGCAACAGGTCGAAGCCATCTGCGTGTGTTGCATGTTCTCCTACGTGGACGACAGGCACGAACGGCAGATCGCCGAGATCGTGCAGCGGGAGCTGGCGAAGCACGGCGTAGACATGTCCGTCTACCTGTCGTCGACCGTGCGCCCTGTCATCCGTGAGCAGTCGAGGCTGAACAGCGTCATCATCGAGGCGTACGCGGCGGACAGGAACAGGCACCAGCTGCTCGGCGTCGAGGAAGCGTGCCAGTCCCGCGGTTTCCGCTACGGCGTGCAGACCGTGCTGTCGTACGGCGGGCTTGCCGGCGTACGGTATCCGCGGCTGCACGAGACGATGATCTCCGGGCCGGTCGGCGGCATCCTCGGCGCCAAGTACATCGGCGACATCATCGGCGCGGACTCGGTCGTCGTCTCCGACATGGGCGGTACGAGCTTCGACATCAGCGCCATCACCCGTGGCACCGTGCCGATCGAGAACGAGCCCACGCTCGCGCGGTTCAAGCTGAACCTGCCGACCATCGCCATGGACACCATCGGCGCGGGTGCAGGCACGATCATCAAGGTCGACCCGCTGACGAAGAAGGTCAGTCTCGGCCCGGAGAGCGCAGGGTCGGTGCCCGGCCCCGTCGCTTTCGACATGGGGGGTACCGAGCCGACCGTCTGCGACTGCGACGTCATCATGGGCCGCCTCAACCCCGACTACTTCCTCGGCGGCAAGGTGAAGCTGAACGTCGAGCTGGCGAAGCAGGTGATCAAGGAGAAGGTCGCCGACCCGCTCGGTATCGACCTGTACGAGGCCGCAGAGGGCATGGCGAACCTGCTGGAGATGGACGCCAAGGAAGCCATCAGGCAGATGATCTCGGCGCGTGCGGTGGACCCGGCCGACTACTCGCTGATGGCATACGGCGGTTCCGGCCCGCTGCACATGGCCGAGTACACCAGGGGGCTGGGCTTCAAGAGCGTGCTCACGTTCCCGTTCGCGGCCGCGTTCTCCGCGTTCGGCTGCACGACGGCCGACTACCTGCGTAGGTACAGCCGGTCGGTGCAGCTGGCCATCCCGCCGGACGCCGACGCGGAGCACCGTACGTCGGTGGTCGAGGAAGCGAACGCCGTGTGGTCGGCGCTACGGGACGCGGCGCGTGCGGAGATGGCCGAGGAGGGGCACGACCCCGCCAAGGTGCAGCTGCAGCTGTTCGCCATGATGCGCTACACCGGGCAGCTGGAGGACGTGGAGGTGCCGCTCGACCTGCAGGAGCTGAGCGCAGACACCGACCTCGACGTGATGGTCGCGGAGTTCGAGAAGCTCTACACGGCGATCAACCGCGCCGTCGCGCAGTACCGGGAGGCCGGTCACAGCATCACCGAGCTCGGGCTGATCGCCAAGGTCGACAAGATCAAGCCGAAGCTCACCCGTAGCCCGCTGGAGGGCAAGCAACCGCCCGCCGAGGCGTCCAAGGGGAGCCGGCCGATGTACTACAACCGCCGGTGGCACGAGGCGGCGCTGTGGGAGATGGACCTGTTGCGGCCGGGCAACGAGATCGTCGGCCCGGCCGTCGTCGAGCATCCCGCAACCACGCTCGTCATCCCGGCAGGAGACCGGGTCTGGGTGGACGAGTGGACCATCCTGCACTACGAGCACGCCTGACCGCGGCACCGAGGAGAAGGGTGACCTGATGCCCACAGCGCAGACGCCGAACGCGTCCACGAACTTGAAGGACAACCTGCTCGAGAGCGACCGGCTGCTCGCGGAGACCGGCCACTACGCCGGGCTGGAGAAGCTGGAGCTCCGCCAGGAAGACCCGCTGAAGTACGAGAGCACGCACATCAAGCTGCGCTCCATGGTCGTCTCCGCGCGCGAGATGGCCAGGCGCATCTCCGCGTCACCCGGCGTGCGCGAGGTCGGGGAGAGCGTCGTCGCCTTGTACACGCCTGAAGGCGACGCGATCGCACTCTCGACCGGGATCATGGTGCACGTCCACACCGCGAGCCGGTTCATCAAGTGGATGATCCAGAACGACTACGAGGAGTCCCCGAAGATCCGGCCGGGCGACATCTTCGCCAACAACGACGCGTTCATCGGAACCGTGCAGGCTCCCGACGTCATCGACGTCGTGCCGATCTTCCACGACGACGAGCTGATCGGTTGGGTCGCGGCAGTCGTGCACGAGCTGGAAGTCGGTGGCATCACGCCGGGCGGCGACGTCGCGCTTGCCCAGGAACGGTTCACCGAGGGCCTGTTCGTATGTGCGGAGAAGGTGGGGGAGAACGACGAGCTCAGGCGCGACTACCTGATCAGGCTCGAACGAAACCTGCGGATGCCGATCTACTGGGTGCTCGACGAGAAGGCAAAGGTGGCCGCCTGCCTCGAAGTGCGTGAGCAGGTCAAGGAGCTCATCGACCAGATCGGCATCGACTACTACAAGAGGGCGACCAAGGAGTTCATCGAGGAGGGCCGGCGTGCGCAGCTGGCCAGGGTGCGCCAGCTGACCGTGCCAGGCACGTACCGCGGGCACACGTTCTTCGGGCACGTGACCGAGGGCAAGCAGGGAGTGCTGCCGCTCGGCCAGAAGAACTGGCTGTACGCCATTCCCATGGAGATGCAGATCTCCGCGGACGGCAAGCTGCACCTCGACTTCGACGGCACGAACTCGTGGGGCTACCACTCGATGAACTGCACCCCCGCGGGCATGGACGGTGGGCTGTTCGTCACGCTGACCCAGCACATGAACTTCGACGGCAAGGTGAACGACGGTGCGTGGCTCGCCACCGACATGAACCTGCCGCCAGGCACCTGGACCAACCCGCAGGTCGAGACGGCGGCGACCGCGACCTCGTGGGCGTTGCTGTTACCCGCGTTCGGGTGCTTCCAACGGATGCTCAGCCGTGGCTTCCTCGGCCGTGGCTACAAGGAGGAAGTGTTCGTCGGCCAGGTGAACAGCCCGATGATCGAGATGGGCGGACAGAGCCAGTACGGCAGCATGTTCGGCATCGCGCTGTTCGAGTGCGCTGCGGCGGGCAGCGGGGCGCTCGGCATAAAGGACGGGCTCGACACCGCGTACGTCGGCTGGAACCCGGAGTCCGACATGGGCAACATGGAGATCTGGGAACAGGACATGCCCATGGTGTACCTCGGGCGCAGCATCAGCCCGAACTCCGGCGGCTACGGGCGTTACCGCGGCGGCACGGGGTTCGAGTCGCTGTGGGTGGTCAACCGTACGCCGCAGCTGATCATCGCGACGTCCGAGCACTCCAGCCGGGTGTTCGACAACGCCGGCATGTGCGGTGGTTACCCGGCGCCGACGGTGCAGCTGCACTACGCGGCCCACGACACCGACCTCGCGTCCGCGACGAGCGAGCGCAGGCCGCTGCCGCACGCGCTCGGCACCGACCCACACCGCACGGACATCGAGAAGGCCGGCCTCGGCGACGTACGGGTGGTCGAGGGGCCGTACCTGGCCGAGCCGCTGCGTAACGGCGACATGTTCGCGCACTCGTACAACGGCGGTGGCGGTTACGGCGACCCGCTCGAACGCGACCCGGCCTCGGTCGCCCGCGACGTCGCCAACAACTACGTGACGGCCGAGGCGGCGGAGTCGGCCTACGGCGTGGTGGTGCGTTCCGCGACGAACTCCTGCGAGGTCGACGCGGCGGCGACACAGGCGAGAAGGCAACGCATCCGCGACGACCGGGTCGGCGGTGCCGTACCGGTGCGCGACTGGATCGCGGGTGAGCAGCAGCGCGTGCGTGGCGGACAGTTCGCGCCCGAGGTGCGCGAGATGTACCGCGACAGCATGGCGTTGTCCCCGAGGTTCGCCACGGAGTTCCGGGCGTTCTGGGACCTGCCCGAGGACTTCAGCTACGAGCCGAGCGACGCGGCGGAATAGGGGACGCACTTGACCAGCTACGACAAGACCGTGATTGAGGACCTCATCGACGGCTCCCTGCCCTGGCCGGCGGCCAAGTCGATGATGAGCTCGTACAAGGACGACGACAGGTTCGAGACCTACCTGGCGATCCTGCAGGAGCGCGTCTCGTGGCCGGAGCGGATCCTGCTGCCGGTCGGCGAGCACCTCTACATCGTCGAGGGCGCGGCCGGGCGGGTCGTGAAGTGCGACTGCGGGCACGAGTTCGGCGACTACAGGGAGAACTGGAAGCTGAGCGCCCTCGTGCGGGTGCGCTCTGACCGGGAGAGCATCGAGGAGATCTATCCCGGCCGGTACGCCTGCGACCCGGAGTGGATGGAGATCAGGGAGTTCATCTGCCCCGGCTGCACGACGTTGCTCGAGGTGGAGGCGGCGCCACCTGGGTTCCCCGTCGTCTTCGATTTCCTGCCCGACCTGGACACCTTCTATGGTGACTGGCTAGGCAAACCGTTGCCAGGGAGGGAGTGAGCCGTGAACCGCAAGGTCATCATCACCTGTGCTCTCACCGGTGCAGGCGACACCGTCGGGCGCAGCGAGTACGTGCCGGTGACTCCGGAGGAGATCGCCAACTCGGGTATCGAGGCGGCACGGGCCGGCGCCGCGGTGGTGCACGTGCACGTACGCGACCCGAAGACCGGCCAGGGCTCGCGCGACGTGGCGTTGTACCGCGAGGTGGCCGAACGGATCCGCGCCAGCGACGTCGACGTGGTGCTCAACCTGACCGCGGGCATGGGCGGTGACCTGTTCATCGACCCGGAGAACCCGCTGCAGGCGGTGGAGGGCACCGACCTGGTGAGCGGTCTGGCGCGGCTGCCGCACGTGGAGGAGCTGCGGCCGGACATCTGCACCCTCGACTGCGGGTCGTTGAACTTCGGCGAGGGCAGCCAGCTCTACATCTCCACGCCGGACATGCTGCGGGCCGGAGCGCGCCGCATCCAGGAGCTCGGTGTGCGGCCGGAGCTGGAGATCTTCGACACCGGCCAGCTCTGGTTCGCCAGCAAGATGGTCGAGGAAGGTCTCATCGACCGCCCGTCGCTGTTCCAGCTGTGCATGGGCATCCCGTACGGAGCGCCGGCCGACGTACTGCACCTGCAGGCGATGGTCAACCAGCTGCCCGAGGGCGCGCAGTTCGCGTCGTTCGCGCTCGGCCGGATGCAGATGGCGTGGGCCGCGCAGTCGGTGCTGCTCGGCGGGCACGTACGCGTCGGTCTGGAGGACAACCTCTACCTGGCCAAGGGCGTCAAGGCCACCAACGCGCAGCTGACCGAGCGCGCCGTCGACCTGGTGAACCTGCTCGGTGCGGAAGTGGCGTCCCCCGACGACGCGAGGCAGATCCTCGACCTACCGGCCAAGGCGAGGTGACCACGCGCCGCCGGGGGCAAGCTCGCGATAGCCACGCCGGGCCCTTGCGGCAACCTCGGCGGACGTGGTGGTGGCTGGCCGTGCGCTGCGGCGCGCGCGGTGATCGTTCTCGGTTCGTGAACGAGGATGGCTGGCCATGGAATGTGGTGACTCCCGAGCACCTCCCAGGTGCCCGAGTTCGCACCGGTGGATGCGATCGAGACGGCACGATATCGACCGCGCAGCCGGGCGCCGCATCCGCATTGGTCTGTCCCAAGCGCACATCCGCCCCTGGGGCCGATTCGGCTGAGGCCGAATCGGCGAGCTGTCGGCGGTGACAGGATGCTAGTTGTCGTCTGACGCAGTGCCATGAGGGAGGCGCAGTGAGCGGACTACCGAATGTCGATGACGGGGCCCTGAGCGGTCGCATCCCTCGATGCCCGAGCCGGGTGGGCCTGGCGAGCGCGTTGAGCCGAGCAACCAGGCTGGGCCCGGCCGGCGGAAGCGCCGCGGCCGGCCGTGGCTGATCGCCGGGATCGCGGGTTTCGTGGTCCTGGCTCTGGTGTGTGGAGCTGCGGGAAATGCATCTCTTTCCAGACGCTGGCAAGTACTCCGCGTCCGGTGTAGAGGAGCCCTGCGACCTTGTCTATCCGGAGGCGCTCCGCCTTCGGGCAGAGCATCCGCAGGGCGAGCCGCGCAGCAGCGTGCACACGTTCCTGTTTACCGGCGCAGGCACCCTGGACTGTGAAGTCCACTACGTACAGGGTGCGGGAGACGTTTCAGCGACCTTCAGCATGTTCGCGATCACGGAAGGACCCGCCGGGGCCGAATAGGCCGGCTGGTGACTCGGTGCCGGCACAGTTTGTCGTGCCGGCACCGAGCATGCTGTTCGTCGGTCGTCGTCAGCTGGGCAGCGGTTTGCCCTTCGTCTCCGGCCCGGCGAGGAAGGTGAACACCAGGCCGAGGATGTAGATCATCCCGATCACCAGCGCTGCGGTGCTCACTGCGCCGAACGCGTTCACGAGGAGGCCGGAGACCATCGTGGCCGCCGCCACGATGATCCTGGTCGAGTTGAACACGATGGTGATCGCCGTGCCGCGCACGTGGGTGGGGAACAGCTCGACCGGCCAGGTCGCCATCCAGGTGAACAGGCCGAGCGTGAAGACCCCGTTCGCCGCGGCCGCGATGAAGAGGGTCGCCGGTGTGGCGAACATGAACAGCACCACGTTCATCACCAGCGCACCGATGAAGTACGCGAACATCGTCGGTCTTCGGCCGAAGAAGTCGTTCAGGAAGCCCATCGAGAAGTAGCCGATGATGCCGCCGACGTTGTACCAGAACGCCGTGGACGTCGCAGTGGCCACCGGGTCGAGTCCGTTCTCGGCGGCCATGGCCGCGCCGAACTGGGGCACCCAGGTAGAGACCGCCCACCAGCCGCCGAGAGTCGTCGTGGCGAGCACGAGCAGGATCAAGATGCGTCGGCGCAGGATCGGCTCGTGGAACAGGTGCGCGACGGTGAACCTGGTGAGTGCCTTGTCGGCGTCGCTGAGCTCGGTGCCCTCACGGCGCCGCTTGCGGGCTGCGCGGCGCGCGTCGTCGGCGTCGGTCCACAGCTTCGGGTCCCTGACGTACCTGCGGATGAACAGCACCAGCACTGCCGGCAGCACGCCGATCAGGAACATGTAGCGCCACGAGCCCGGGCCGCCCTGGACGAAGATCCACACCGCGGTCGCCAGCAGGAAGCCGACGCCGAAGCCGCCCTGCAGGAACGCGATGCCCCGGCCGCGGCTCTTGTCCTTCCACATCTCGGAGACCAGCGCCGCCCCCGGCGCCCACTCCGCGCCCATGCCGAGCCCGGTGAGGAAGCGGAACGCGATGAAGAACCAGTAGTTCGGCGCCAACGCCGTGAGTCCGGTGAACGCCGCGTACCAGATGATGGAGAACATCAGGACGCGCCTGCGCCCGAAGTAGTCGGCGAGGACACCGGAGACCATGCCGCCGACTGCCCAGGCGACCAGCGTCACCGCGAGGATGCCGGCGAAGTACAACGCCGAGGCGTCGGGCCCGACCAAACCGGCGACGACCTGCTGGCCGACGAGGACGGCGACGTAGGTCTCGAAACCATCGAGACACCAGCCGAACCATGCGGCGATGAAGCCATTGCGCCTGTCGCTGCGTGAGACGCCGGTGCTCGTTTGCTGTCCTGCACTGGGTCTGTTCGTAGGGTTTTCGACGTTCATTTCCCGACTGCACCCGCCTTGTTCGTGTGAGGTCGTCGGACGGTTGGGTGAGGGAACGGCTCAGTGAGCCGGCGAGCCGAGGGGTGACTCGCGTAGGAAGTAGTCGAGTGCCGCTTCGGCTACCTCGACGTCTTGCGTGGCGGTGCCACTGCTCACTCCGATGCCCCCGACCACCGCGCCGTCGACGACGACGGGGATGCCGCCGCCGATGGTGGAGAAGTGCCCGCCGTTCGTACCGCTGATCCGCCATCCGGGACTGTTCGGGTTGGCGTCGTCGCCGTAGAAAGCGGTGGTGTTCCGCGCTGCGGCCGCGGTGAAGGCCTTGTCGATCGCGATCGCGACACTGGAGACCTTGCCGCCGTCGAGACGTTCGAACGCGATGAGGACGCCCGCGTCGTCGACCACTGCGCTGCACATCGGCACCCCGATACGGTCGGCGTGCTCTGCCGCGCCGCGCAGAATGCATCTGGCGTCCGCGATATCCAAGCGGCGGGTGGTCAACATTGGCCGATCCTCCTCTGCGTGCGGCCTATAATACGGTCATACAATCTCTTTGTCATGGGGTGAATTCGACCGCTGTTCAGGAGGCCCTGGTGGGTGTCGACACTTTGCGCGGTGTGGTTGGTGCCTGTTTGACGCCGTTCGCGCCCGACGGTCGGGTGGACGAGACGGCGCTCGCACGCGAGCTCGACTTCATGGCCGGCCACTGCGATGCGATCTCGGTGCTCGGCGCCGAGGTCTCCGAGTACCGGTTGCTCTCCGATGTCGACCGCAGGCATTGGCTGCGGCACGGCATCGCGGCCGTGGCTGGTCGGGTGCCGGTGCTCGCCGGTGCCTCGAGTGCGCGGATCGCCGAGGTGGCCGAGCTGGCCGAGCTCGCCGCCGACGCCGGCGCCACGTACGTCCAGGTGCTGCTGCCGAAGCGGCCGTGGGGGCCGGAAGCCAGCGTCCGCGAGGTGGTGACGTACTTCGAGCGGGTCACGGAGGTGAGCCCGCTGCCGGTGGTGGTTTACCACAACCCGTCGCGCGGCTCCGACCCTTCTGTGCAGGCGCTGATCAGGATCAGCGAGCTGGACGGCGTCGTGGGGTTCAAGGAGAGCTCGCGCGACATGTCGCGCATCGGCAGGCTCATCGCGGAGATCGACCTGGCCGGCAACGCGCGGTACCTGACGACCATGCAGCCGCTGCTCGCCACGCTGCTGCAGGGTGGCTCGGGCGCCATGATGCCGGCACCCGCGACGCTGCTCGGCAGTCGCGTACTGCGGGCCTTCGACGCCGGCGACATCGCCGCCGCCCGCACTGCGCAGGCGGTGTTCGCGGAGTTCCCCAGCCGCTGGTCGGCGTACGGGCTGACGCCCGTCATGCGGTGCGCCATGCGACACCTCGGCATCGACATCGGCGTCGGCCTGCCGCCGTTCGAGCCGGTCGCCGAGGCGGACGACGCGGCGATCGGCCGGTTCCTCGCCGACGCCGGCCTGACGCCCGATGCGGTAGCGGTGGGTTGACATCTCACACCAACGGCCCGGTGGCGGACCACGACTTGAGCAGCTGGTCCTCGGGTGCCTCGAGCGCGCCGAACCGCCGGTCGAAGTAGAGCAACGGGCGTCGGCCGGGTTGGTGCCCGCATTCGGTGACCGTGCCGACGAAGATGGAGTGGTCGCCGCCCGGATGGCTCTCCACGACCGTGCAGCTGAAGTACGCGATAGCGGCGGAGAGCACGGGCGGCTGCCGGGTGACGAGTGGCACGCCGGCGAACCGGTCGGCGCCGTACGTGGCGAACCTCCTGGCCAGCTCGACGTGCTCCTCGCCGAGTACGTTCACCGCGAAGCTCCCGCTGTCCCCGAGCGCCCGGTGGGTCGGCAGCGAGCGCTGGATGCAGGCGAGCAGCTGGGGCGGTTCGAGCGACAGCGAGCAGACGGCGGAGGCGGTCATGCCGGCGGGACCGGTCGGCGTGGTCGTCGTCACGATGGTCACGCCGACCGCGAGCAGCGACATCGACTCCCGGAACTGGCCCTGCTCGGGCACCTGACCGCCTGCCGTCATCAGACCACCGCCGTCGCCTCGGGTTCGTTGTCGCTGTACACCCCGTAGCCGGCCAGTGCGGAGTCCACCAGCCCGGTTGCCATGTCGAAGTCGTAGTTGTTCGCCATCCGCATCTTCACCACGAACGGCGCACCCGCGTAGAACATCTCGTACTGGTGGTGCCGGCTGGCGAACTCCGAACCCACCAGGTCCCAGGCGAGCTTGAGCAGCTTGACCCGCTCCGGCATCGGCGTGCCCGGCGACTGGACGTAGCGGCCGAGCTGCTCGGCGATCTCCGGGTCGCGCAGGTCGTTCACCGTCGCCGGCAGCTGGATCAGCCCACCGCCACACAGGTCACGTACCAGGTGCAGCAGCTTGCCGTAGATCTCCGGCTGCAGCGTGGTGTTCGCGAACGTGAGCGCGCTACCCGGCCAGGCGACGCCGTTGTCGTCCAGTTCGCAGTCGTACTCGGCGGCGAGGACGAGACCGTTGGTCATCGTCGCGTGCGCGGCGAGCTCGCCGAGGGTGCCCTGCACCGGGGGCAGCTTGTCCACGCCGTTCATCGCGGCCACCTTGGCAGCGACGCCGGTGAGCAGGTCGAGCTTGGTGGCCAACCGGACCTGCGCCTGCAGGTTGCCGAGCAGCCAGGCCGGCGTCTGCCACCACTGCGCCTGCACCCGGTCGAGGTCGCGGTAGACGAAGACGTGTTCCCAGGGGACGAACACGTCGTCGTACACGACCAGCGAGTCGGTCTCGTCGAACCGGCTTGCTAGCGGGTAGTCGTAGCTGCTGGTCGCGGCGTGCGCGTACGACCGGCGCGGGAAGATCTTCACGCCGGGCGCGGAGACCGGCACGACGACGGAGATCGCGTAGTTCTCGTCGCCGGGGCGCAGCGGCACGATGCTGCTGAGCTGGATCCAGTCCGCGAGCACCGCGCCGGTGCCGAGCATCTGCGCGCCCTTGATCACGATGCCGCCGTCGCGTTCCTCCTTGACGCCGGCGTACAGGTGCGGGTCGGCCTGCTGGTGTGCCGGCTTGCCGCGGTCGATCTGCGGCGGCACGATCGTGTAGGCGGCGTAGATGTCGTTCTCCGCCGCGTACCTGTGGAAGTTCACCACATTGGCGGCGAAGTCGCCGTCGAAGACGTGCGGTGCCGCGGCGAAACCGGTGAGGAAGCCCGCGACGTGGTCGGGGGAGCGGCCCATCAGGCCGTACGTCTGCTCCGCCCACAGCCGCAGGCCACGGCGGCGCCTGGCGAGGTCCTCGGTGCTGTGGGGGAGGAGGAAGGCGACGTTGTGCGCGTTGCCGGTCTCCGGCGAGGTGTACGTCATCACCTCACGGTTCGCGGGGTCCGACGCGAAGTCGTACAGGTGTGCGACCGAACGCACCGCGCCGCGGAACGCGGGGTGTGTGGTGACGTCGGAGACGCGCTCGCCGTCGATGTAGACGCTCCTGCCGTCGCGTAGGCCCTCGACGTACTCGACACCGCTGCGCATGACCACCTGCCTCGAGATCTTGATTAGATGACTTTTGTAAATTACTTTTGTCATCTACTCGTGGTCAAGCAACAGTTGCTCGGGAGGTGCAGTGGCCTACCAGATCCGCAAGCGGTTCCATGCGGTGGAGGAGATCAGCCACGACGGCGGGCCGGTCGCCGCGGTACCGCTGCGCAAGGCAGTCGTCGCGGCGGTGATCGCGAACCTGTACGCCGACGGCTACGCGGCGGATCTCGCCGAGCTCATCGGGCCGAGCGCGGAGCTGGGCGCGGAGCTCACCCGGCAGGGCATCGAGCTGCTCGGCGGCCGCGCCGAGGGCTACGGCAAGGGCGCCATCGTCGGCACCTCGGGCGAGCAGGAACACGGGGTGGCGTGCCTGACCACGCCGTTCGGTGACGCCCTGCGCGCCGGCGTGGGCGGTGGTGCGGCCTGGGTGAGCTCGGCCACGAAGGTCGGAGCCGCCGGCACCGCGCTGGACATCCCGCTCGCCTACAAGGACGCGCTGTTCGTGCGCTCGCACTACGACGCCATGACGCTCTGCATCGCGGACGCGCCGCGTCCGGCCGAGATCGTCGTGGCCATCGTGCTGTCCAGTGGCGGCAGGGTGCATCACCGGGTTGGTGGCCTCAGTCTCGAAGACGCGGTAGGGGATGGTGTGCGATGAGTGCTCTGCTCGCCGAACCAACAGAGATCGAGCTCGACGCCGACATCGTGTGGGACGATGCGATCGAGGTCGACGACTACGCACCGGCCGGTGTCGCCGGTGAAGGGATGCGATGACCACAGCGCTGGTGAACATCGGGGACTCCCATTCCGGTGCCACCGACGGTGCACCGCTGCCCGGCGACGCGCTCGTCCTCGACGGCGGCCAGGTCGCGTGGATCGGTGACTCAGGCGCCGTCACGGCGGGCGACCACGAGTGCGTGGTCGACGTCGCGGGCGCGGCGGTCGTCCCCGGCCTGATCGACTCGCACGTCCACACCACGTTCGGTGACTACACGCCGCGCCAGGGCATGATCGGCTTTCTCGACAGCTACCTGCACGGTGGCACGACGCGCGTGATCTCCGCGAGCGAGGTGCACGTGCCTGGCCGGCCGAAGGACGTCGTGGGGATCAAGGCTCTGGCCGTTGCAGCCCAGCGCTGCTTCGCCGACTACCGGCCGTCGGGCATCACTGTGCACGCCGGCTCCGTCGTGCTGGAACCCGGCCTGACGGCGGACGACTTCGCCGAGCTGAAGGCCGCCGGCGTCTGGTTGGCGAAGGCCGGCTTCGGCGCGTTCGGCACGCCGATGGACTACGTACCGGTCGTGCGCGCTGCGCGCGAGGCCGGACTCGTGGTGATGGCACATACCGGCGGCGGCTCCATCCCCGGCAGCCTGTCGAAGATCTCCGCCGACGCCGTGCTGGCCATGCGTCCGAACATCTCGGGGCACGTCAACGGCGGCCCGACCGCGCTCGACCTGGAGGAGAACGCGCGGCTCGTGGACGAGGGCGACGGCATCGCGCTGCAGCTCGTGCAGGCCGGCAACCTGCGGTCGGCCATCGACATCGCCAACCGGGCGCTTGGCGCCGGTGCGTTCGAGCGGCTGCTGATCGCGACCGACACCCCTACCGGCACGGGCGTCATCTCCCTCGGCATGCTGCGGCAGATGGCCGAGCTGGCCTCGCTGTCCGAGCTGTCGGCGCGGCAGGTGGTGACGGCCGCGACCGGCAACGTCGCCGACGTCTACGGGCTCGACGCGGGCCGGCTGGAGGTCGGTCGGCCGGCCGACCTGCTCGTCGTGGACGCACCCGTCGGCGGGAGTACGTCCGACGCGTTCACGGCCCTGGACAACGGCGACCTGCCTGCCGTCGCGGTGTCGATCACCGCCGGCGAGGTGCGTTTCACGAGGAGCAGGAACACCCCGCCGGCGAGCAAGCCGGTGACCGTGACCGGGGCGGGCGCATGACCGCCGCGGCGCAGGGGATGCTCTTCTCCCAGATGGAGCCGCCGGCGGAACTGCTCGACGACTTCCACGACTGGTACGACACCGAGCACATCCCCGTACGGCTGGCGCTGCCCGGTTTCGAGCGCGCGACGCGTTACCGCGCACTCGAGGGCAGCCCGGAGTATCTCGCCATCTACGAGCTGAGCGACCTCGCGACACTCGACAGCGACGGCTACCGGCAGCTGAAGGACCAGCCGTCGCCGCGTACCGACCGGATGCTCGCGCAGGTGCGCGGGTTCACCAGGTTCACCTGCGAGCTGACCTCTGACACCGGCCCCGCGGCGGCGGGCGACTACCTGTCCGTCGTGGCGTTCGCCGTGCCGGAGGCGGACGAGGCGGCCCTCGACGACTGGTACGAGAACGAGCACGTACCGGCGCTGATGAAGGCGGCCGGGTGGCTGCGCGTGCGCCGGTGGCGGGTGCTCGCCGGCGCCGGTGGCCCGTGGACGCACATCGCGCTGCACGAGCTGGCCGACCGCGACGTGCTCGACTCGCCGGAGCGCGCCGCGGCCCGCACCGGGCCGAAGCGGGACGCGCTCGCCGGCAGGCCCTGGTTCGAAATGTCGGGGCGTTGGCTCTATCAGGTGTTGAATCGGTACTCGTGAGCGAGAAGCGGAGTTCTGCGACGAAGGCGACCGGACGCCGCGCGAGCCGGTCGAGGCCCGCCGGCAAGGACGCGCAGGGACGGTCCGTCGACAGCCCCGAGTTCCGTGGCTACTTCGGCGGCATCGCCGAGGCGCACCGGGTGATCCGCAAGGTCTTCCGGCTGGTCGACGAGCAGGCGAAGAAGGCCGGCCTCGAGCCGCTGGAGCACAAGCTGCTCATCCAGGTGCTCGGCGCTCCGGACGCGCCGCTGTCCGTCTACGCCGCGGCGGACCGGCTGGACATCTCCTCGGCGCTGGCGTCGCGCCTGATCAAGAGCCTGGTGGAGCGCGGGCTGGTCGACCGGGTGCCCGGCGAGCACGACCGGCGGGTCACGAAGGTCACCATCACCGCGGCCGGCCGCGAGCTGCTTGCCCGTGTCGACGCCGACGTACGGCAGCACGTGGATCTGTTCCAGCGCGAGCTGACCGACGACGAACGCGACGGTGCGCTGCGTATCTTCTCGTTCTACCTCGGTCGCTGAGCGCAGTCCCGTCGCAGATCTCACGCTTACATTGTCTGTTTGTCTTACGGTATTATCGTCGTGCCAGTCTGCGTCACGGGTGACGGAGGCACGACATGTATCCACGCGCATTCGCCTACGCACGTCCGCACACCGTCGACGAAGCGCTCGACCTGCTGGCCGAGCACGGCTCGGACGCCGGCGTGCTCGCCGGCGGGATGAGCCTCGTGCCGCAGCTGAAGTACCGGCAGCGCGGCCCCGCGGTCGTCGTGGACATCGGCGGCCTGCGCGACCTCGCGGGTCTGACCCTGGACGCCGGCGTGCTCCGCATCGGTGCCTTGACCAGGCACGCGGAGGCAGCCCAGTGGTGCGGGCACGCCGGGCTCGCGATGGTCGCGGAGCTGGCCGGCCGGATCGGCGACCCGCAGGTGCGCAACATGGGTACGGTCGGCGGCTCGCTGGCGGCCGTCGAACCGACGGGGGACTGGGGCGCTGCGCTGCTCGCCGTCCGCGGTGAGGTGGTCGCGCGGGCCGGCGCAGGGCAGCGGACGATCGCCGCGGACGACCTGTTCGTCGCGACGCACACCAGCTCGCTGCGCCCCGACGAGCTGCTCACCGAGGTCGGCGTCCCCGTGCCTGGCGGGCGGTTCGGTACCGCCCAGGCGAAGTTCGAGCAGCGAGCCGGTGCGGCGTTGATGAGCTGCGCCGTGTGCCTGGAGCTCGACCCGGACACCGACCAGGTCCTCGCCGCCGGGGTCGCCGCGGTGGGCCTGGCAGGGCACCCGGTGCGCCTGGACGCGGTGGAGCAGGCCGTACACGGGCAGTGGTTCGACGAGGCGTTGCTGGACGAGGTCGCGGCGATCGTACGCGGCCGCGATCCCGACTACCGGCGGTCGGTGCTCGGCCGGCTGGTGCGCGACGCGCTGCGCGATGCCGCCGCCAGGGCCCGCGCGACCGACGACGGCGAGGAGGCCGGATGAGCAGCGAACCCAGCGCCGCAGCCAGACAGGTGGTGCTGCGCGTCAACGGCACCGACCACCGCGTCGACGTGGAGCCGCGCACCCTGCTGGTGGACGCCATCCGTGAGCGGGTGGGCCTGACCGGCACGCACATCGGCTGCGACAGCACCAGCTGCGGCGCCTGCACCGTGCTGCTCGACGACCGGCCGGTGAAGTCGTGCACGCTGTTCGCCGTCCAGGCCGAGGGCGCGGCCATCCGCACGGTGGAGAGCGTGGCCGCGCCCGGTGGTGCGCTCCACCCGTTGCAGCAGGCCTTCGAGGACGAGTTCGCCTTCCAGTGCGGGTACTGCACCGCAGGCATGTTGATGTCGTCGCTGGCCATCTACGAACGCGGCGGCACCCCGACCCGCGACCAGATCAGGAACGGGCTGGTCGGCAACCTCTGCCGCTGCACCGGGTACGAGTCGATCGTGGACGCCGTGCAGGCGGCGACGTCCCGGCGGGAGGGAGCCGACGATGACGGCACCTGAGACGGCGCCCGCCGTAGGGCAGAGCCTGCCACGCGTCCGCGACCGCGAGCTGCTGCGCGGCGAGGGCACGTACGTCGGGGACGTGCGGCTGCCCGGCATGCTCTACGGCGTCTTCTACCGCAGCCCGCACGCGCACGCGCGGATCACGCGGCTGTCGCTGGAACGCGCGCTGGCACTGCCCGGCGTCGTGCTCGGCATCACTGCGGACGACCTGACCAGCCGCGTGCACGCGATGCAGCCGTTCCCGTTCCAGAGCCGCAACCCGTTCCGTGGCGGGAACCCGGCGATCAAGTTCGCCGACCGGGTCGGGCTGGCGAAGGACAAGGTGCGTTACGTCGGCGAGGCCGTGGCACTGCTCGTCGCGACCGACAGGTACGTCGCGGAGGATGCGCTCGAGCTCGTCGACGCCGAGTACGAGGTGCTCCCGCCGGTGCTCGACGCCGAGGAGGGCGCAGCCGACGACGCGCCCAGGCTCTACGAGGAGTGGGACGACAACGTCACGCTGCGGTTCGAGGTGTCGTCAGGTGACGTGGACGCGGCGTTCGACGACGCCGACGTGGTGGTCGAGCGAACGTTGCGGCACCACAGGTTCAGCGGCACACCCATCGAACCGCGCGGCGTGGTCGCTGACTACGACGAGGCGGCGAACACGCTGACCGTCTGGACGTCGAGCCAGATCGCGCACGCCGTCGGCGTGCTGCTGGAGAACAGCATCAAGGCCGACCCCGCGGTGTCGGTGCGGGTGATCACGCCGCGCGTCGGTGGCGGCTTCGGGCAGAAGTGGGGCTTCTACCCGGAGGAGCTGGTGGTGCCGGTCGCGGCGATGGCTGCCGGGCGGCCCGTGCGGTGGATCGAGACCCGCCGCGAGCACATGCTGGCCACCAACCACGCGCGCGAGCAGATCCACCACGTCGGCATGGCGCTGAAGAACGACGGCACCATCGTCGGTCTGCGCGACCGCATCTACGCCGACCTCGGCGACGCGTACCCGGTGGGCGGGCTCGCGTCGATCGTCACCACCCCGATGTTCGTGCCAGGTGCGTACAAGATCAAGAACTACCAGGCGGACCTCTTCGGCATCGCGACGAACAAGACCCCGTTCGGCGCGCACCGCGGCTTCGGCAAGTCCGAGGCGGCGTACTGCATCGAGCGGATGATGGACGAGGCGGCCACCGCGCTCGGTCTCGACCCGGTCGAGGTGCGGATGCGCAACTTCATCCCGCCCGAGGAGTTCCCCTACGAGTGCGCCACCGGCTCGCGCTACGACAGCGGCAACTACCCGGAGGCCATGCAGCGGCTGGCCGAGCTGCTCGACTACGACGGCTGGCGTGAACGGCAGCAGGCGGCGCGCGCGGAAGGTCGGCTGCTCGGTATCGGCACCATCCTTGCCATCGAGCCGTCGTCGTCCACCCGGATGGGTTCGTACAACAACGGCTACTACAGCGTGCGCGTGGCGATGGACCCGGCCGGGCAGGTGCTCGTAGCGACCGGCGGCAGCGACGAGGGGCAGGGCCACTCGACGACCATCGCGCAGCTGGTCGCGGACGAGCTCGGCATCCACCCGGACGCCGTACGCGTGGTGGAAGGCGACACCGACCACACGCCGTACGGCTCCGGATCGTACTCCAGCAGGTTCTCCGTCGTGGGGACGTCGGCGGTCACCATGGCGAGCCGGAAGATGGCCACGAAGCTGAAGCGGATCGCCGCGCACCTGCTCGAAGCAGACGCCGCCGACCTCGACCTGACGGCCGGGCAGGCGCGGGTCAGGGGCACCGCAGGCGGTGCGGGTACGGCGATCACCGTGCGCGACCTCGCGCGGGTGGCGTACCACCGCATCCACGACCTGCCGCAGGACGAGGATCCCGGCCTGGAGATGCTGTACCACTACCGCGACCCGAACGTCGACTTCCCCGCCGACGAGCGCGGCCGGGTGGCGATGTTCTCCAGCTTCCCGTACTCGGCCGACGGTGCCGTGGTGGAGATCGACCAGGAGACCGGGAGGCTGCAGATCCTCACGTACGTCAGCGTGCACGACTGCGGCAACCACCTGAACCCGAAGATCGTGGAGGGCCAGCACCTCGGTGCGCTCGCGCACGGCCTCGGCGGTGCGCTGTTCGAGCAGTTCAGCTACGCGCCGGACGGGCAGCCGCTGAACCGGAACTTCCGCGAGTACCTGATCCCCACGGCGGCGGACATGCCGCCGCTGACGCTCGAACACATCATCACGCCGAACCCGTTCACGCCGGGCGGTTACAAGGGTGCAGGCGAGACCGGGACGGTGACGCCCGTGCCGTGCCTGGCGAATGCCGTCGAGGACGCCGTCAGGCACCTCGGTGGCCGCATCGACCGGCTGCCGCTGCAGCCGGAGATCGTGTGGTCCCAGCTCCCCAGGGAGCAGATCGGGAGAGAGGTGCCTCGATGACGGAGCAGCTGGTAAGGGTCGAGCGCGACGGTCCGGTGGCGTACGTGACCCTCGATCGCGCGAGCGAGCAGAACAAGGTGACGTACGCGATGATGCGGCAGCTCATCGCCGCGCTCACCGAGGCGGGCTCAGCCGACGTGCTCGTGCTAGGTGCGGAAGGTGCGGACTTCTGCCTCGGCCGCGACCAGAGGGAGAAACCCGAAGGGGTGTCGCTGGCCGACAACCTGACGCTCATCACCGAGGTCAACGGGTTGCTCGACGGCTACGGCGGCGTGTCCGTCGGCCTGGTACGCGGGCGGGCGCTGGGGTTCGGCAGCGGGCTCGCCATGCACACCGACATCACGCTGGCCAGCGACGACGCGACGTTCGGGTTCGACGAGATCACGCACGGCTTCCCGCCGCTGGTGGTGGAGACGTTCCTCGCCGACTACCTGCCGCGCAAGGCCGCGCTCGACCTGGTGCTGACCGGCAGGCACGTCGGCGCCGCGGAGGCGCTCGCGATGGGCATGGTCAGCCGGGTCGTGCCGGACGCCGAGCTGGACGCGGTCGCCGCCGACGTGGTGGCCGGGCTGCGCGCTGCGCCGGCGAGCGGGCTGAGCCGGGCGAAGACGTTCCTCCACGAGGTCGGCCAGGTGCCGCCAGTGGACCGGGCCGCGTACGGGGTGCGCGAGCTGGTTTCCTGGCGCCAGGCGAACCAATGACACCACCTGACCGGTGGCCGCGGGGGAGCGGGCTGGGATCATTGACGTGTCGCCGCGTGATGCCGGCGGATCTGGTGTTGTACCGCACGAGGAGGTGAGGGACGTGGCTACCGGGGATCTGCGCGTCGCCGCGGTGGCGGCGCCGTTGCGTACCCAGGTGGTGCGCAACCTGCGGGAGGCGATCCTGAACCGCACCTTCAAGCCCGGCCAGCGGCTGGTGGAGCGCGAGCTGTGCGAGCTGACCAAGGTGAGCCGCACCACGGTCCGGGAGGCACTACGGCAGCTGGAGAGCGAAGGCCTGGTCGACCTGGTGCCCAACCAGGGGCCGGTCGTGGCGAGTATGTCCGTGGCCGAGGCACGTGACATCTACGAGGTGCGCGGCGTGCTCGAGTCGCTGGTCGTCGGCAGGTTCGCGGAACACGCGACCGACGAGCAGCTGGCCCGGCTGGCCGAGGCCGTCGACGAGTTCGAACGGGTCGTCCGGGGCGGCGACGTCGCCGAGATCGTGGTGCGCAAGGACGACTTCTACGACGTCCTGCTCGAGGGTTCTGGCAACGTCGTGGTGCGGCGGGTGCTCGAGTCGCTGTGGGGGCGGATCGCGTACCCGCGGTCCACGTCGCTGCGGCGGCCGAGGCGGCCGGACGAGGTCGCCGACGAGGTACGACAGGTGGTCGACGCGATCATGCGCCGCGACGCGGCGGCCGCGCGGCGGCTCTCCCGCGCGCACGTGGACAAGGCGGCGAGTGCTGCGCTCGAGGTGCTCGAGCAGGAAGCGGCGGAGAAGACCACCGATGCCTGAGTCCGAGGCCGAGCGGGCGACCGTGGGCTTCGGCCGGCTGGCCGTCGCCGTCGCCATCGTCACAACGCTCGACGGCGAGCACCCGCACGGCTCGACGGGGATGGCGTGGGCGGAACACGCGGACCCACCGTTGTTGCTGACCACGTTGAAGGTCGCCGGCCGCACCCGCGAGCTGGTGGCGGCGACCGGGGTGTTCGGGGTGAGCGTGCTCGCCGACGGCCAGGTCGGCTACGTCAAGAAGTTCGCGTCGAAGTCTCGGGTGCCTGGTGACCGGTTCGAGGGCGTCGACCACACGCGCGGGGAGCGGCTCGGTGTGCCCCTGCTCACCGGCTGTGTCGCGAACTTCGAGTGTGAGGTGCGCGATATCCATCCGTTCGGTGGGCATGACATCGTGGTGGGCAACGTAGTGTCGACACTGCTGACCACCGACGACCGGGCCCTGGTGCACTACGACGGCCACCTCTGGTCGCTGAACGAGGTGACACCATGACCGACCCGCGCAAGCGGATCATCGTCGCGATCACCGGTGCGTCGGGCACGATCTACGGTGCCCGCACCGTAGAGCTGTTGCGCGACATGCCCGACGTGGAGACCCACCTCATCATCACCGCCGGCGCGCGGAAGACGCTCGCGTACGAGACCGTGCTCGACCCCGACGAGTTGACCGAGATGGCCGACGTCGTGCACCGCGACAACGACCTGGCGGCGTCGATCTCCAGCGGCTCGTTCCGTACCGACGGCATGGTGGTGGCACCCTGCAGCATCAAGTCGCTGTCGGCCATCGCGAACAGCTACGACGAGAACCTCGTGACGCGCGCCGCCGACGTCGTGCTGAAGGAACGCCGGCGCCTGGTGCTGGTGGTACGCGAGACCCCGTTCCACCTCAACCACCTGCGGCTGATGACCCAGGTGACCGAGGCCGGCGGCATCGTCGTACCACCGGTGCCCGCGTTCTACAACCACCCGCAGACCGTCGACGACATCGTCAACCAGACGGTGGGTCGCGTACTCGACCTCTTCGACCTCGACTCGAGCGTGGTGAAGCGCTGGCTCGGCGGCCAGGACGCCGCCAAACGCGCCCGCATCCACCGCAACGGCCAGACCGACTAGGGCGCCCTAGATGGTTGATTCCTTGGTCAGTGGTCGTAGGCGGTTAGTGATCGTTTGCTGGTGACGCCGGTGGTCCAGTTGGTCCAGATGCCGGAGGTGAGGGCGAGGAGTCGCTGGGCGATGCGGGTGAAGACTCCGGTGGG